>CAYYBI010000387.1:0-5993 GCA_964469835.1 uncultured Rhodospirillaceae bacterium | reverse complement strand
GTCGGCGACGATCCGGCGCGTTTCGTCTTCGCCGCTTGCCGCCGTCTTGGTTGCTTTTTTCAGGTACCGCACTGCCATGTCGTGCTCCGTTTCGGTTCTGCGGCGATCCTACCGCTCGAACGGCGTCGGCTCGACGAACGGGTAACGCGCCTTGATTCTGATGCCGACGGCGCTGTCGTTGCGGACGAACCGGTCGCCGTATCCGTGCAACTGGTCGGGCCCGATGAAGTGCATCTTTCCGGCCAGTGTCGCAGAATAACCCGCATTCCGGAGGTAATGCGCCATGGTGGGTGTCGCCGCCGGCAATTCGGTCGCGTTGTCCCAGGAGCCGATGTTGTGCGCCAGCCGGCCGGACAGCATCGACATGCGCGACGGAATGCACAGCGGAAAATTGCAGTACGCGTTATCGAAGCCGACGCCGTCCTCTGCCAGCCGCATCAGGTTGGGCGCCTTGACCAGTGGGTGGCCGTGCACCGGTAGTGCGTGCGGCGCCAATTGGTCGGCCATCAGCAGCAGGATATTGGGCGATTTTTTCTTTGCTATTGCTCCCTCCCGTTATTCGCACTTTCTCGCTAACAAGTGCCGGCAGGTCGCGCAAATTCTATTTGCTCCGCATCGTCGCAAAGGCCAAGTGTCATCCGGTGACTCGGTTTGGCTGGCGGCACGACGTGTCGATTCTTGTCCCTATCCGCGAGCGGTTCCGGGTCAGTTGGCGCGCACCGCCACGCAATGCTTCGGGTGGATCATGACGTCGACCGTCTCTCCCGGGGCGCACCGGTTGCCGGGCGGTTCGATGACGCGCAACGTGCACGAATCGCCGATCCGAACCTGATAGTCCAGCACCTCGCCGAAATAGAAACATTCCTCGATTGTGCCCGGAAAGCTTTGATAGCCGTTCCCGGATTTGGCGCCGGCCTTGTCCGCTTGTCGGACCAGCCGGATGTCGTGCGGGCGCAGCGAAACGGAGATTTGCTCGTCGACGCTGATTTCCGGTTGCGGCGTCACCGATAGGACGATGCCCGCGCCCAGGTCGAAGCGGTCTGGACCGACCAGCGTCCCCGACAGGAGGTTGGTTTTGCCCACGAAGTCGGCGACGAACCGCGTGCGGGGGCGTTCGTAAATTTCGTCCGGTGTGCCGACCTGTTCGATCTTGCCCTGGTTCATCACGCAGATGCGATCCGCGATCACCATGGCTTCGGACTGGTCATGGGTCACGTAAACCGAGGTGAAGTGAAATTCGTCATGCAGGCGGCGAATCTCGAATCGCATTTCTTCCCGCAAATTGGCGTCGAGATTGCTGAGCGGCTCGTCCAGCAACAAGATTTCCGGCTCCACCACCAGCGCGCGGGCCAAAGCGACGCGCTGCTGCTGTCCGCCGGAAAGTTCGCCGGGATACCGTTCGGCCAGTTGGTCGAGTTGGACCACGCCAAGGATTTTGCGAATTTTCTGCGACGCGTCCTCGCCAGTCACGCCGCGGTACTTCAATCCATAGGCGACGTTCTGATAGATCGTCTTGTGCGGCCAGATGGCGTAGCTCTGGAAGATCATCGACATCCGGCGCTTTTCCGGCGGCAACGAATGACTGGGCGAGGCGATAACATCGCCACCGACCCGGATTTCGCCGGCGTCGGGCTCGATGAATCCGGCGACGAGCCGGAGTGTCGTCGTCTTACCGCAGCCGGACGGCCCCAGCAACGCGACCAGCTCGCCATGCGCGATGTTCAGGTTGACCGCGTCGAGTGCCGGCGTTTCGCCGTCATAGGATTTCGTGAGGTTTTGCAGGTCTAAAGTTGCCATATTCTTATGTTCTCATGAAGTCGCGGCCCAGGATTCGATAGGCGATGATGACGACGATTAGGGTGATGACCATCAGCATCACGCCGAGTGCGGAAACGATGTCGAGCCGGCCTTCCTCGTAAAAATCGAGAATGACCACCGACACCACCTTTGTCTTGGTCGTCCAGAGCAGTACCGACGAGCTGAGCTCGCGGATCGACGGCATGAAGATCAGGATCCAGGAGGCGATCAGCCCGGCCTTGAACAGCGGCACGGTGATTTGGGCGAAAACCGCAAGGCGGTTGGCGCCGAGGATGCGCGCGCTTTCCTCGAGTTCCGGGTGAATGCTCATCAGGGCGGCATTGCTGGTCTGGAAGGCGATCGGCAGGTATTTCGTCAAATAGGCGATGAACAGTATCCACAGCGTGCCGTAAAGCACGACCGGCTCCCGCGTATACGCCGCGAACAATCCGATGGCGAGGACGATGCCCGGGATGGCGATCGGCACGGTGGCGAGAAACGCCATGAACTGATGCCCGCGCACCAGCCGGCGTTGCGAAATATAGGCGATCAATCCGGCGAGGAGCGTGCCGGCGGTGGCCGCCATGGCGCCCAGCAGCAGCGTGTTCCAGATCGAGCCCGTCACGGAATCATTGGTGAAGATGAAGTAGTAATGATCCAGCGTCAGGTTCGATAGTTGAATGCCGCCCGTGTAGGTCTTCATCAGCGACGTCATGCCGAGCGCGGCGGCCGGCAACAACAGCGAGCAGCCCAACGGGGCGATGCAGAGCGCAAACGCAAGCCATCGGTAAGAGCCGAGTTTCTGCGGTCTTCGGCGCGCGCCCTTGCCACCGATCGTCGCATAGCCGCGGCGGCCGAGCGCTTTCCGCCGCATCCAGATCAGGCCGATCGCGGCGATCAGCATCGGCAAGGCAAACGCGGCCGCGAGTCCAACCTGATAGTCGTCCGACTGCATGAAGGCGCGGATCTGCGTGGTCATGACGTGCTGGCCGGCCGGGATCGCCAGCATTGCCGGCGTGCTGAAGATGATCATCGCCTCGAGCGACGCCAGGATAAGCCCGGCGAACAGGGCGGGCAGCACCAATGGTAGTGTCACGCTCACCATCGTCGACAGGGTGCCCGCACCCGCGATGTTGGACGCATCTTCGAGGTCGGAGGAGATGTTGTTGAGGCCCGACAGGGCGACAATGAAAACCAGCGGAACGACATACAACCCCATCACGAAGATCAGGCCGGGGATCGTAAAGATATCGAACATGTAGGAGTCGGGGCCAGCCCCGGTCACCCATCGGTAGACATGGTTCAACCAGCCCTCGCGAGGGCCCGCCAGGATGACCCAGGCGGAGGCGCCGAGGAATGGCGGCGTGACAAAGGACAGCAGCGCGCCGGTTCTGATCATCCCGGGAAAGGGGATATCGGTCCGGGCCACGGCCCAGGCCATCAGCGCGCCGACCACGACGCTTGAAATTCCGACCGAGACCGAAACGATGAAGGTCCAGAAAATCGGGCTGACATACAGGTCGTTGGTGAACACCTCGATGAAATTGGCGAAACCGTAATGCCCGGTGACCTCGATCAGGCCGACTTCGTCGGGAACGAAAATACTTTCCTTGATCAGAAAGAACGTCGGCCCGACGATCAAAATGAGCAATAGCACCGCCGTGACCACCCAGACCATGGCGGTCGCGTCCAGAGCCCTGGCCCGAGCCAGGGTGCGGGTCAGAATGAGTTCCAATTTTTAACCTTCACCCCAAAAGGAAAATGGGCCGGCACGGCGGTTACCCGTAAGGTTCCGCGTGCCGGCCTATGGTTCTTCAGACACCGAATTTCTTGCGGAAGGTCGTGCGGATTTTTTTCCGCATGTTGGTTGCCTCCGCCGGCGACATGGTCATCAGTTTCAACTTGTCCAACGGCACCTGTCCTTCGGGGTATTTCACGCCCGGATGGCCGACATACAGACCGCGATCGGTGAGGATCTGCTGTGCCTCCTTGCTGAAGGTCCAGTCCGCGAAAATCTTCGCGGCATTCGGATGCGGCGCCGATTTGAAGATGGCCTGAGGGGAAATGATGAAGGGCACACCTTCCTTGGGCAGCAACATCTTGACCTTTTCGCCCTTCTTGATGGCGTTAAACAACGTATAGCTGGCGGTGCCGGAGGTTACGTCGGATTCGCCGCGCACCAGATAGGTCGTGGTGTCGACGGCCGATTGCACGACCCGGGGTTTCAGAGCCGACAGCTTGTCCATGAACTCCCAGCCGAACTTTTTCACCAGCATCGACATGCCGACACTGACCGATCCGCTGTAGCTCGGGTGGGCGTTGACGATCTTGCCTTGCCATTTCGGGTCGAGCAGGTCGAGCCAGCTCGTTGGAATGTCGCCCGCTTTGACCTTGGTCGTGTTGTAGGCGGGGACGTACGCAAACGAGCGTAGGACGGTCCAGTATCCTCCTTCACCTTTGAAGGCGGCGGGAAATTTTTCGGTTCCCTCAGGCGCGTATTTGATAAAGACGCCCTGTTTTTGCAGCGTCAGGAAGTGACCGGCGTTCGAGGTGTGCAGGATGTCCGCTTCGAAAATTTTCGACTTGGCTTCCTGGACCCAGCGTTTGTACAGCTTGCCCGAGCCGCTGCGGTGGAGAACGCATTCAAAGCCCATTTTCTTGTCGTTGAAGGCGTTGCACATCTGTTGGGCGATCGGCAGCGAAATCGACGAATACCAGACGACCTTGCCTTCCTTCTTTGCCATGGCCAAATCGCCGCCGGCCCAGGCCGGGGATGTGGCAAGCCCCAGCAGAACGCTCGATTTCAGAGCGATGCCCAGAACTCTCTTAATCATGATGTTTCTCCCTTGAGGGGACTCGGGTAAAGAACCGGGTCCGAAATCTTGTTGCAGGGGCATTGTGTCCCCGATTTTTTGAATTTCACTTGGCATTCTAGCGAACAACGGCATTCGCGACAAACGGGCGATATGGAGGATGCCGTTGTGAAGCGATTACCCGGACTTGGCGAGACATGCCGTCAGTGACCGGACATCGTCGATTTCATCCAGTCGCCGGATCATGCCGATCGCGGCATCGGTTTTCTCGTCCGGCCAATCGGCATAGGCGGCGCAGTCGCCGAATTTTTCGGTCACTTCGGCCTCGCTCATGGGGTTGGCCTTGCTGCCCTTGCCGTAGTCGGCGCGGCCCGAGAGGGTCGTGCCGTCCTTGAGGTCGATTTCGATGAAAGCGGTGACGATCGTGCAGTCGAGATCCTTCCCTTCCGCTTCCGAAAACGACGTGTAGTCGATCAGCGAAATCAGCCGCTGCATTTCGGGCTGGGCCACGAAGACGTCGGTAAAATCGGCGAGCACGAGCGTGCGCTGCATCAGAAGCGCGGCGAGACAAAATTCCAGGCTGAACTTGGCTTCCAGCAAATTGGTTGGATTGTGATGAAACAGCGTCGTGTTGATGTTCTCGCTGGTCTTGACCCGCAGCCGGGCGACCTGATCCGGCGAGACGTCATGGTCGGCGATCAGTTGCAGCGTCATCGTCATGGCCGGGTGGCCAAGGCTGCCGGTGGGCCAGGGCTTGAGCCATATGCCGCGATCGACGAAGGACCAGGGATTGCCCAACTTGTCGCGCAGGCGCGGCTCCTCGTATCCGCCGCCTTCGGCCTGATAGAACCCCTTGGGCGATTCGAGGACGACCGGCGAGGCGGTGAAACCCATCCGGCCGAGATCGGCTGCCGCGACACCGCACTCCGCCGACCGGCCGGCCTGCATCGGCTTCATCATCGTGCCGTAATTGGCTTGTAGGCCGCAGCTTTGACTGGCTGCAATGCCGAGCACGATCCGCGTCGTGTCAGTGTCGAGGCCATAGAGATTGGCGACGCCGGCGGCCGCGCCCAGCATGCCGCAGGTTCCGGTGCCGTGGAACCCGTTCAGAATATGGCGGACATCGGTGGCGTCGAAAATGCGGCACGCCGCCTCGACGCCGACGTGATAGGCCGTGAGCAAATCCTTGCCCGAGCGTCCGCCGGCTTCGGCCGCGGCGAGCACCGCGGGCAGAACCGGGCTGGTCGGATGCACCGCCTGATAGCGGCCGGTCTCGGCCTGCAGCGTGTCGTCGAAATCGTCGGCGTGCATTCCCGTTCCATTGGCGAGCGCCGCGAAGCGCGGCGTCGACCGCATGCCGGTTCCGATCACCGTGGCTCCGTC
>CAYYBI010000386.1:0-3781 GCA_964469835.1 uncultured Rhodospirillaceae bacterium | reverse complement strand
GCCTCGCGCAATGGATGGTGCCGCACGATCAACTGATGGCGCAGGCGTTGGAGGTCGCCAACCACATTGCCGCGATGCCGCCGCTGGCATCCCGCATGGTCAAGGAATCGATTCAGCATGGCATGGACGTACCCAACATCGCCGACGCCGCGCTGACCGACCTCTACCGTTTCATGGCGCTGGAGTTTACCCAGGACAAGGAGGAAGCTCATCAGGCCTGGCGCGAGCGGCGTACGCCGGCGTTCAAAGGCGAATGAGCAGGGCGCCCACTGTTTCAGGCTATTTCAAGATCGCGCGGTAGGACCAAGCCCGGCCGCGTTCAAGCAAGGAGGGTTTTAGATGGCGAATTTCGACGGCGAGGCATTCATCGACCGCTTCAACACAGTGTGGGATACGCATGACGTTGACGGCATTACCGACATGTTCACGGACGATGTCATATTCGAAGCATCGTTCGGCACTCAACCTTATGGCGAACGGGCCGTTGGCAGGGACGCGGCGCGCAAGCTCGCCGCCGCCATTTTCGAGCAAGTCCCCGATCTGCATTTCGAGGAAATGCGGCATTTCATATCGCCCGGCTTCGCCGTTGTGGAATCGATCACCACCGGCACTCCGGTCGGCGGCGCGCCCTACGAAATCCATCTGGTCGATCTGCTGACGATTCGGGACGGCAAAATCGCGGCGAAGCGATCCTACCGGAAATCCCGCCTGTAAGCCGCCGCCGGGGCTGCAACCGGCACCGAGGGACGCATCGGTGTCACGCCCTCTCGGCCATCATCCGGCAAATTCAGCGTCCCCTGCCATAACCGCCACCCATTCCGCCGCCCGGCCCCATGCCGCCGCCGGGGCCCCGGCCATAACCGGACCCAGGCCCTTGCCGGCCGCGCATGCCCGGCCCTGGTGGCGTGTCGGGCAGTGTCATACCGCGTTCGGCAGCGCGCGATCGCATTTGCTCATGGTTTTCGGAACGGATGCGATCACGCTCCTCCGCGGTCTCCGCGCTGTGCATCCGGTCGCGATGCGCGTTGCGTTCCTGATCGGTCATCATTTGGCTGCCGTACGCCGGCGGCTGCGACTGCGCCGCCACCATGCCGCCCGCGCCGAGCGCAACCGCACCGAACACGAATCCCATCGCCCTCGTCCATCTTGGCATTCTGGTCATCCTTTGACTCCTCTCGAAAAATTTTTCGCGACGTCAGCAGCAGCAACCGCGCCAGTGCAACGTCCGGACCCTATTCGATTTTTAAAGGGCACCTGTTACAACCGTCGATGATCTGAATCAAAAAAGGCAGGCGGCTTTTCGAAGCCGATTCGGCGCCACCGATCGCCGCCCAGGCCAAACCCTCGTCGGTTGTAAGTCGTGCGTGTCGCGCCGGCCATGTTGCCTGGAACGGCACGGTCTGGCAGTCTTATCGATTATCCGACAGTCATTTGCGCATCATCCGCCACCGACGGCAGGCTTCCGGTAGAAGCGATCACGCGACTCGTCCGCCGCGTAGCAACGACCGACGTGCCGTTGAACGCCAGAGGCCGGTTTCGAAGGGAGAAAAACAATGTTCAAGAAATTTGCACTCGGTGTGGCGGCCACCGCGCTCATGGCGATTACCGGAACCGCGCAGGCCGAGACCAATCTTTTGTTTATCCTCGATTCCTCCGGTTCGATGTGGGGCCAATTGGATGGGGTCGCGAAAATCACCACCGCCAAGACCGTGCTCAACCGCCTGATGGGGGATTTGCCCGCCAACACACGGGTCGGATTGATGGTCTATGGCCACCGCAAGAAAGCCTCGTGCACGGATGTCGAGCTGCTCGCGCCGCTCGGCCAGGCGCAGCAACCGAAAACCTTAAAAGCGCTCAAGGCCATCGCGCCCAAGGGCAAGACGCCAATCGCCTATTCGCTCGGCCAGGCGAAAATCGCGTTCAAGAATGCCGCGAAGGGTGCCAGCAATAATGTCGTGCTGATCTCGGACGGGCTCGAGACCTGCGGCAGCGATCCGTGCGCCGTCGCGGCCGAACTCGCCGCGCAGTCGATCAACGTCAAGGTTCATGTGGTCGGCTTCGATATTTCCGCAAAAGACCGCAAGCAACTCGAATGCATCGCTGAAAAGGGCAAGGGCAAGTATTTCTCCGCCAACAGTACCGACGGTTTCGCCGAAGCGGTCACGGCGGCGGTGGAAGTGGTCGCGAAGCCGCAACCCGTACCCGACGATGCGCTCTTCCGCGACGAATTCGACAGCGAGGCGCTGGGCACCCATTGGGAAGTGCTGAACGAAGACCCGGATGGGTACATCGTCGAAGACGGTCAGTTGCTGATCGTCGGCACCAATGCCGGCCATCTGAAGAAGGCCAACGTGCCGAACATCATCCGCTTCAAAGGCGCGCTCCCCAAGAGCGACTGGGTCGCGACGATCAAGTTCACCATGCCCTATCAGACCGGCCGCGAGACCCCGTTCCTCGCAATCTATGAGGACAAGGACAACCATATCGCCGCCACCACCAACGGGTGGAGCTACTATGGCGGGATCCGGGGCGCACGGATGTATCTGAGCGGCTGGAAACGGAGCAAGGGCAAGGAAACGTCCTTCGGCAAGGTGATCTGGGGCGGCGCCAAGGGCGTGCCGTTCACCGCGGAAAAGGCGCCGAACCCCATCCTGCTGCGGATCACAAAAAAGGGCCGCACCTATACTCCGGCCTATCGGCTCGAAGGCATGAAGCAGACCGAGTGGATCACGCATGAAAAGTTCACCGCGCTCCGGCCAAAGGGCAACCTGGCGATCGGCATTTTCCAGGCTGAGAAGGTCAAGGGGGAGACGCCGATGTCGATCGACTGGTTCAAGATCGAGAAATCAAACTAGGCGCGTATTGTTTGCAATAATTTCGTTTGCCGCGCGCGCCAAAGAAAAAAGGAAAAGCATCATGTCGCTTCGTGCATTCTCTTTCGCAGCAACCTTCGCTGGGTCGATCGGTCTTTTGGTAACGCCCTTTGGAACCGCCGTCGCCGACGCCTTGCTCTTGGACGAGTTCAACGGTGACAAGCTCGGCGGCATTTGGGAAGTGCTGAACGAGGACCCCGACGGCTACATCATCGAAGACGGCAAGCTGCTGATCGTCGGCGCCAGCCGGGGACACCTGAAGAGTGCACAAGTGCCGAATGTCATCCGGCTCAAGGCCGCACCGCCCAAGGGCGATTGGGTCGCTACAATCAAATTCACGATGCCCTACCAGACCGGCCGCGAGGCCCCGTTCCTTGCGATCTATGAGGACAAGGACAATCATCTGGCCGCCACCACCAACGCGTGGAGCTACTACGGCGGGACCCGGGGCGCACGAATGTACCTCAGTGGCTGGAAACGGACAAAGGGCAAGGAATCTTCATTCGGCAAGGTAATCTGGGGCGGCGCGAAGGGTGCGGTATTCACCGCGGAAAAAGCCCCGAACCCTATCCTGTTACGGATCACCAAGAAGGGCCGCACCTACACACCGGCCTACAAGCTCGAAGGCATGAAGCAGACCGGGTGGAACGCGCACGAGAAACTTACCGTGCTGCGGCCGAAGGGCAGCCTGGCGATCGGCATCTTCCAGTCGGAGAAGGTCAAGGGTGAGACGCCGATGTCGATCGACTGGTTCAAGATTGAGGCCTTGAAGTAGGCGCAAGCGCCGGTCCGGTCCAGGCGGTTGTCGGCAGGCCGCGAAAAGACTGCCCGGTCAGCGCCGAATCTTCAGAAAGCTGCTCTTGATCCAGATCTTGCCGCCGCGGAAGGTAAACAGGTCGCAACCGGCG
>CAYYBI010000385.1:0-6043 GCA_964469835.1 uncultured Rhodospirillaceae bacterium | reverse complement strand
ACTTCGGACAAAGCACCAACGGCAAATTGGCGGCTGGTGTCACGCGCCACGACCTGCATTTGGTTCTTAATTAAGTAGGCCATCCCGAAATTAATTATTGCTGCCAGAAACATCAGAAAAACGGGAGCAACGAAAGCAAATTCCAAGGCGCTAACGCCTTGGTTATTCTGCTTTATCCTCCGAAATAACGTCCAAAAAAACATACACCCCTGTAAAAGAGTGAATATTCGTCGACGCATACAAATATATATGGAATATTTTTCCATAAATTGATTACAATATTAAATATAGTCATAGTAAGTGCCGATTATCACACTTATAGAAAACAAATAAATCAATTAACTATACGTTGCGACTTCACCAAATGAATCCGGCCGAGCCCCCTGAATGGCTACTTGCCAGAAATGTCGATCCGGCGGGGCAGAGAAGGCCCGCAATGAGGAACGGGGCGTCATCGCATTCGTGTTCAGTTATTGTGAAAAAAGAGGATCAGGGAGAGATGTTGTTAACACCTGTGCGCCTTCCCAAACGGGCGCCTTGGCCGCTCGCCCAATGCCCGATGCCTCATTTCCACTCTACGACTGCGGATCAAAGCGTATCAGCTAACGGACTGTTGATAGAGTCGGCGTTCTTGCGCGTGGTCGTTCAATTTTCACCCAATCGCAAAACTCATCCTCCGGCATGGGCTTAGCAAAGAGATAACCCTGCCCTTCGTCGCAGCCAAGGCCTGCCAGATGGTCGAGTTGCTCACGGTCCTCAATTCCCTCGGCCAAAACCGTCATGCCAAGACTATTGCCCAGTTCGATCACGGCCCGGATGATGTTTCGGTTGTCGCGCGCCTTAGCTATGCCATTCACGAAGGAGCGGTCGATCTTCAGCTTTTGGAACTCGAATTGCTGGAGGTAAGAGAGACTGGAATAGCCGGTGCCGAAGTCGTCGATAGCGAATCTAACGCCGAGCGAGCGGAGTTGATTTATCTTGACAGCGGTCGCGCTTTGGTCGTGCATCAGCATTCCCTCGGTGATTTCCAGCTCCAACCGCCACGCCGGCAGGCCGGTCTTCGCGAGCACGTCCTTCACGTCCTGGACAATGTCCTGATGCATGAATTGCAAGGGCGATACGTTAACCGCCACTACCGAGTCGCTATAATCCGGCCAATTTTGCGCCGCTTGGCATGCCATTTCGAGAACCAGGCGACCGAGCGGAAATATCAGGCCGGACGCCTCGGCAATCGGAATGAATTTGGCCGGGCTGATCCACCCGAACTCAGGGTGGCGCCATCGCACCAGTGCTTCGGCACCGATATAATGTCGGTTCGCCAGGGTCACTTGCGGCTGGAAGAAAACCTGGAACTCATCGTTGACGAGGGCCGAATGCAGATCTTCTTCGAGCTCTTTACGTCCTTCCGTGACGGTCGCCATGGAGCTTTCATATGGCATGGCACAGTTGCCCGTAACCTTTGCCGCGTTTAGAGCAAGGTCGGCGGATTTCAGCAAGTCGTCACCGAAATTGGCGTCGGTCGGGAAGTGGGCAAAACCTATATTGACCGAGACATGAATTTGCCGACCATCGAGGTCGAAGGGGCTGTCGAACGCGACCAAGAAGGCATCGGCGGCGACACGGCAGTCGGCGCCCTCCGCATCGGTTGCCTGCAATACCGCAAATTCGTCGCCTCCGAGGCGAAAAACCAAGCCCCAATCGGCGGCCGCATTTGTCACCCGCGCCGCGGCAGCAATGAGCACGGTGTCGCCGAATGAAGGACCGAAGGCGTCGTTGATTTCTTTGAAGCCGTTCAAATTCAGGACATGCAACGCCAAGCCTGATCCCGCCCCCTGGGCTTGGGCAAGACCATCCTGCAAGCATCTGCGGAAAAAGACCCGGTTCGGAAGGCCCGTCAGTTGATCGTGCTCGGCAACGTACCGGGTGAGTTGTTCGCTGGTGCCCGCCGCACGCTCGGCACGCTTGGCGGCGCGGATCTCGCTAATGAGGAGGCCGATAAACAATATTAGGATAAGACCGAAACCGGCCAACATCCAGCGGTTAATGTCGGTCAGCCATCGCACGTTTTCGAGGTCGCCGTCCTGCAATTCGGCGCGGACATGCGCCAGGTCGATCGCCACCTGGCGCAAACGGTTTGTCGGAGCCCAAAGCGATTCCTCCACCAAATGCAGTGTGCCAAGGTTACCTCGAAGGCCGTTCACCGTCCCCAGCAGACGTTCGACCCGGACAAGCGTGGCCAATACGGCTGCGGCGGCGCCGTCGATGTCGATCAACAAGCGAAAATCCCTGTAATCCCGTCCCTGCTTAAGCAAGGGGGCAGTCGCTTTTACCTTGGTCAGGCTCTTGCGCACATCTTCCAATGTCACGTTCTCATCGCCGGCGACATAAAGCGCAAACCGCGTACGAAATTGGTGAGTCTCGTATTCGAGCTGCTGAACGGCCCATGCGTCGACCCTGACATAACGGGTCATGCTGTCCGCATGCTGCTTCAGTTGGGACGAAAGATGAAACGCCATACCGCCGCCTGTAACCAGCAGTAAAGCCAGGACGAAAAGCCGAAGAAATCGCCAGTTATAACCTTGGAACAACGCCGAACTGCGCATCGCGGCTACTCGAATAAAACGATGCCGCGGCTATAGGGGCCAGCCAGCGCGTTGCGGCAGTCTTTGGAGGTCAGATCGATGCTCATGCCGCTCCCGGAATACATTTCGAGTTTATCGACGATGACAACGGTGCAGGAATTCTCCGGCGTGATGATGTTGTCGTTCTTGGACCACAGCAAAGCCGAGGGGAAGTAGATCACGCCCCGCAGGTTCGTCGCTGCTTTGCCGCCCCATCTATGCCAACCACCGTAGGCGCGATCCTGAAAAAACAGAATTCCCTTAAAGTTTCCGGTAGTTGGGGCCGCAAGGTCCAGTTCAGAGGTACCCTTGAAATTCAACAAACCCTTGGTTCCGGTTAGAAAAAACGTCACGCCAGTGCCACTTACCCTCGCATTATTGACCAAGAACGGGCCATCCTTGATGACGTAGACGCCGTCGTTCAGCGTGATGTCCGAACCGTTCGTGAGCGCAAGACCGCCGCAATACACACCCGGTTCGAGCGTTGCGGTCTGATTCATGATGACGACATTGTTATAGTCGCAGGCGCCGATAGAAGGTGCGGCGAGGTCGGCCAGCGGATCGGCCTTGCCGACACAGTATTCGTTCGGCGTGGGACTGATATCGCCGCTTTTGAGATCGGAGGTTCCGCCGACACAGATGTCGCTTGCCTTCAACGTACTGTCTCCATCGACTTTGAGCGCACTGGTCGCCTTGGAGTTTATCTGGATGCCGCACGCAACGGTCGTGAACGATGAGCCGCTGATGTACATGGCCGACCAATTCGCTGGGTTAAGTATCAGCGCACAGGGTGGGCCGCCGCGGCCGGCAACGGCGCGCGCAGAGAGGTTCAAACTATCGGTTCCCAAAACCGACCCGAAAATCATCGTCAGTTTATTTCCCCGAGCCTCCGAGATGTGGGCGGTCACCCGGACTACATTCCCGTCCGCATTGGGATCCGCTGCCGGAATGAATGTTCGTTTCACACTGTTCCAGCTGCCGATCTCGACGTCGGAGGCTTTTACCACGGTCCCATACTCGGACTGAGGGACGTTCTTCTTGACATACTCCATCGCCGTGGCCCGCGCCGCCGCAGCGTTCGGTAGGCGGCTTGCGGCGGCCAACGCGGCAGCATCCGCAGCATTCGCCAGGACTCTTCGCATCGACACTGCTCTGGAGTAGTCGACCCCAAGAGCCGCGGCGCCAACCACCGCCAAGAGCCCAAATGCAAATATTGGCATGCTAGAGCCGCGTTGATCGTGCCATAATTTACGCCACCTTGAAGGGCGTGAGGTACTTACGTTTTTCATGGTCTACTACGGGAAAGCCTGAGTCCGCCTTTTATGACCGGGCATTTTGTGCGAATTTTCTGCCCGTCTTGGTTGCCCAAATGGGAGCGAGTGAAGCGTATGGTGATACATACTTTCGGAACATAAATTTTTAGTAAAATAGACTAATAATCGACTAGTATATTTGGGAGTGTATTATTTTTTATTAATCACCATGTATTGTATCTGTATTAATAATTGCAATTCGACATTTTTATAACTCCTATTTGCTTCTATAAGGAATGAAGCGGCTGGAATCAGCGATTTTCGCGGTTTGCTATAGCTGCGCTGTACTCATGATTTTCGGCGGCTTAGGAAAAAATACGCACGCCGCCGAGGCTCAGGACCAGCAGGGCAATTAGCAGCACGACCATCCACGTCCACACGGTGGCGTTGGCACGTCGCTTCACGAGCCATTCGCCTATGGCTGGGATGGCGGAAAGTGCAAAGGGGATTCCACCCATAGCGGGAGCCGTGCCGAAACGAATCACGGCGTTGCTCAGCTAGCCCGCAACCTTGTTGACCATGGCTTCTAGCGAAGAAGCTCAGTCAGTGCGGCGATAACGGCAACCGAAATAAGCGAGCCGATCAGGCTGTATTCAATGGCGGTAGCGCCGCTCTCGTCTTTTAGGAGATCTCGAATAATACTTTGCATTTTACTGTCCTAGTCGATCGCAAATTTGGCTAAATTTGGTATGTATTTATATAAAATTCAGTGATGCTCGTCATAATAACTTACCTATTAATGGCTAGAAACCACACAACCCTATAATTTATAACGACAAATAATATAACAGTTTATTTGTATAGTGATAGAAATCACATCAAAAAATTGGACATCGCATAGAATAATACCAGTAAAACGCCTGCTATATTCAATGGGCATTTAACAGGTATTGTTAGTACGCAACAATGTATTCGCTGCTGAGCATATATTCGCCGGGTAATTTGCGGTCTCTGGCCCGCGATAGGTCTGGCGCGACGACAATCGAGAACAGCCTGCTCGGCGCACTCATTGCGGTCGTCATCATCGCTTCTATCGGCCATCTCGGTTCGCTGGTGCATCAGATCCTTGATTTGACGGCCCAAACCATCGAACAGACCACCTGCGGCCCCGGCAATGGCAACGGCAACTGCGGCAACAGCGGTAATGGCGGCGGCAATTCCGGAGGGTCAGGCTCCGGAAGCGGTAACGGCGGCGGCAACAACGGACAAGGCAACGGTTCCGGCAATGGTGGCGGCGGAAACGGCAATGGCGGCGGCTCGGGAGGGTAAAAATGATGGCCGACCGCAAATCGAAGCGTTTGTTCGGAAACAGGATCGGTGGTCGTCCGCACACCATCTGGCGTAAAACCGTCTACAAGCCCGTGCCCTCCGTGGCATGGCGGTTCCTGTCCGCGCTGGCGCGGCTGTTCGGCGTTAGCTAATCCCGGATTTCCCAGATGGATTACTAAATTGATGACCTGTTTGGGTGATTCTGCTATAAAAATCAATGCAATACCATCATCACAACGGGCAATCCCCGTGTCCCCCGGCGGGTGAATCCAAAGAAGCCCATTTACGGGTCGATTTCGACCGTCGACTGAAGCTTGAGTTCCACGGTTCCAAGGTCACTTCCGACGCTGGATTTCTCGCCTATCGGGAGCTTGACGATGCCCTTGGCCTGACCGAGATTGTCGGGGGTCTTTTCCAAGATAGCCGTACCGGCAAAAACGGGCGGCATGGCATGGTCGGGCAGTTCCGCCAGTCCGTTTTTAGCCGTCTTGGCGGGTACGATGACGTGAACGACGCCGACCGTCTGGGCCGTGATCCTGCCATGCGGTGGATCGTCGACGGCAAGGCCATCGCAAGACAAGCTGCGTCCACCAGCCAGATGGGACGTTTCGAGACGGAGCTATTGGCCAGCGACGAGAACTTTTCCGCGGTGATCGACTTATCCGGCGTTTGGATCAACAAGATTCATGACCGGCACCCGCCGACGAAGATTATTCTCGACATGGACTCAAGCGTCAGCCCGACCCATGGCGAACAAGAGGGCACGGCCTACAATGGTCATTTTAGCTGAACCTGCTACCATCCACTTTTCCTGTTCAATCAGTTCGGCGATCTGGAACG
>CAYYBI010000384.1:0-12534 GCA_964469835.1 uncultured Rhodospirillaceae bacterium | reverse complement strand
CGCGATGAAAACACCGTCATTGTGCTTGCCGGACGGATCCACGCCGAATCCGAGACCGGGCAGAATGCCCGAGAAAATCTCGATCATCGCCGACAGGCCGTAGCCCTTATGCCCTTCGTTTCCACCGAGCGGCAGCACCGCGCCGCCGGCCTTCAGATCTTTCGGATTTGTCGACGGGTTGCCATCCTTGTCGAGGAGCCAGCCGAGCGGCACGTCCTCGCCGCGCGAGATGGCGACTTCCAGCTTGCCCGCCGCCGCGGCCGAGGTCGCGAAGTCGATAAAAAACGGTCCATCGAGGTTCGACGGCATGGCGATACAAAGCGGGTTGGTGCCAAGACGAGCCTCACGGCCGCCAAACGGCGCCACGGATTTCTTCGTTCGCCCCGAATCCGCCGTCATCATGCAGATCAGGCCTTCCTTGGCGGCCATCAGCGGATAATCCGTCAGCCGACCGACATGGCTCTGCTGGTAGATCGTGGTCGCCGCGACGCCGCTTTTCTTCGCTTTCTCGATGGCGATTTCCGTTGCCCGCTCCGAAACCACGTAGCCGAAGCCCCAATTGCCATTGATCACCGTGGTCGTTGCGGTTTCGCGATCGATCTCGAACGGCGCGCCCGGCACGATATGGCCGTCCTTCACCCGGTCGATATAGGTCGGGATCTTGATGATACCGTGCGAGTCATGCCCCGCCAGGTTGGCCGCGATGGAATGGCGCGACACGATCTCCGCCTCCTTCGCGCTGGCGCCGGCGCCTTCGAGCAGAACGGCGGCGGTCTTTTGAATCTTGTCGGCGGCAATAATCGGCATTTTTCCCTCCAATTGTATTTTTCTTGCCTGGAACGGCGGGCCCGGGAGGCATCGGCTGATTCCATGACGGTGACGCACCCGAACCCGGCCACGCAACCTTTTGGTAACCATTCCTCCTTAAACAATCATAGAGGTTTCGCGCGCGCCATCCTAGCAGGCCACAATTCTATGACCGACTCCCGGACCGACAGTCCGAATTATATTCCTTGGCTCATTGTCGTCTGTTTGTGGGCGGCGCTTCATCTCGCCTTGACCACGTCGGTCGCGTCTCCCGTCCTCAACGGCGAGCTGCTCGGACCCGATGGCTATATGCGGCTGGTGCGGGTCGGCGAATTGCTGGCGACCGGCAATTGGTACGATGTCATCATCGAAAGAAGCAACGCGCCCTATGGCGACGCCTTGCACTGGACGCGCCCGATGGACGCGATCATCCTGGCGCTCGCCCTTCTGATCCTGCCTTTCGTATCCGCCGAGCAAGCCTTGTTCGCGGCGGCCGCCAGTAGCGCCCCGCTGATCGCGCTGCTTTGCTGCATCGCCATGGTCTGGGCAGCCCGCGTCCTGATCAACCGCGACCGGGCGTTCATGGCGGTCTTCGTCTTGCTGCTGCAGCCGGCGGTGCTCAGCTATTCGATGACCGGCCGCGCGGACCACCACAGCCTGCAATTCCTCGCATTCCTCTTATGTCTCGGCTTCATGCTGCGCCTGCTCGGCCCCCGTGCCGCACCCCCTCGCCTGGCGCTTCTCGCCGGTGCGAGCTTCGGGTTCGCATTGTGGGTCAGCATCGAACTTCTGATCCTCGTGGCATTGTGCCAGGCGGCGCTCGCGCTCAACTGGATACTTCGCGGCAGCGGCGGACGCCAAGGCCTGAACACGGCAATCGGTTTCGCCGCCTGCATGGCGGCGGCGATCGCGATTGAACGGCCACTGGCGGATTGGCTGATCGTCGAGTACGACCGGATCTCCTTCGTGCATATGATGATCGCCCTGGTCACCCTGGCATTCTGGGGCGCCGCGGTCATCGGCACGCGATTGTTCACCGGCGGCGGCGTGTTTCGGCATCGGCTGCTCATCGCGGGTGTGGCCGGCGCCTTCGGCGTCGCGTTACTGGCCAACCTGTTCCCGCTGTTCTTTACCGGGCCGTTCTCCGCCGTAGACCCGCGCATCGTTCCGATCTGGCATGACCGCGTCGCCGAATTGCGGCCCTTGCTGCCCAAGAACCTGTATCGGGTAGGAACCTTTCTTATGATGATCGGCGTGGCCGTGCCGAGCTTGTTGCTCCTCGGATGGATTTGCTGGCGCGAGCGGCAGGACGCGAATTGGCCGCGCTGGCTGTTTCTCGGCGTGATCAGTCTGCTCTATTTCCTGTTCGCGCTGAAACATGCGCGGTTCGCGCCCTTCGTCGAAATTCTCAGTGCAATCGCCCTGGCGGAGATCATTGGCCGCTTATTCGATCAGCGGAAGGGCGCCGGATCGGCGTTTCAGGAACAGCTCATCCGGATCAGCGCAACGGTCATGCTGATGTTCGGCACGACCCTGACCGGGATGATCATCGAATCATCCTACCGGCCGGCGGAAGCCGCCGGGGCAAATCCGAAATGCCGGATCGAACCGATCTCCGACGTATTGAACGACCCTAAAGGGCTGGGGGAGACGCCGCTGATCATCGGCGGGCTGCTCGATCATGGTCCCGAGATCGTCTACCGCACGCCCCACAGCGTCGTCGGCGCCCCCTATCATCGCAACGGCGGCGGCATTTTCGACAGTTATCGCATGTTGGCGACGACCGTCGACAGCGAAAGCCGCGCCATCATCAATCGGCGTGGCGTGGACCTCCTGATTGTCTGTCCCTCTATTGGCGAACGCAGTTTCTATAGCCAGGAATCCAAAGACGGCACGCTCTATCAACGCTTGCTCGACGACAAGGCCCCCGATTGGCTAAGCCGCGTGCCGATCAATACGGACATTGCCAATGGATTCCGGTTGTACCGCGTGAAGCGCTAACGGCGTTTCCCTTCGTCGCCGATCGTCGCCGCAGCGTTCACCGCGCGTCCCTGCCGACATCCTCGCCGAAACCGAACAATTCAGGCTCCTGACCCGGAACCGGATTATTCAGATAGTTGCCGTGGCTCAGGCATGCTTCAACGCCGCCCATGCGATCGATCTGCGCCCGCTGATCCGATTTGGCGCGGCCGTCGACGGCCTCCGGGTCCAGCAGCTCCCGCAATCGATTTTCCAACTGCACAGCCCGTGCGCGGCCGTCCGGTGTATCAATCAAATCCCGCGTCTCCTCCGGATCCGCGTCGAGATCGAACAGTTGGCTCGGCATACCGACGAAATACAGCAACTTGTAGCGGCCATCGCGCATCGAAAACATGCCGCTCTTCGAGCCATGGCCGTGATACTCGGCAAAACCCAAGCGTTCGACTTCCCTCCCCTCGATCGCCGGCCATAGGGAAACACCCGGCAGATCCGCATCTTGCCCGTCCAGTTGCGCACCGGCACCCTCGACAATCGTCGGGAACAAGTCGACATGCGAAACGATCTGATCGACGACGCGGCCGCGCGGAATGCCGGGACCGGACATTACGAAGGGCACGGCCAGCGAATGCTCGTAGACAATCGACTTCGCAAACAGCCCGTGATGACCCGCCGCCTCGCCATGGTCGGAAATATACGCGACGCGGGCGTTGTCCAGTACGCCAAGATCTTCGGCGGATTTCATGACGGCACCGATCTGTTCGTCCATATGCGTGATCAACGCACAATACCCCGCAACGGTGTTGCGAACGAATTCCTCCGAGCAGAGCTCCTCGAATTGATGCAGGCGGCGGATATGATCGGCCGCCGGATGGTGCGGTTGCTCCTCGGGCCGGAATTGCGGCGGCAGCGGCATGCGGTCCGGCGGGTACATGTCCATCAGACGTCTCGACGCGACAAAGGGCGGGTGCGGCGCCGCATAGGACACCATCAGAACCCACGGCTTGTCCTGCGCCGTCGCATGATCTTGCAGCCACGCGATAGTATGTTTGGTGATCTCTTGATCGTATTGGACATAATCCGTATCGCCGACGCCGGTACGGCTGTATTGCAATCGCGGCGACGGCCGTGATCGCTCACCCTCGTCGGTCGCGCGGAGCAGGCCGAATAACGCACCGCGGCTCTCGACAATGTGCATCGGGATTTGGGACTCGGTGAACCCGTAGTCGCGACCCTCCTCGAGGTAGTGCAATTTACCGATCGAGGTGACCGTATGCCCTTGCTCCCGCAACCGGCGGTGCCAGCTCGGCACCTTTCCGTCATAGACCAGGGAATTATCCCAGTATCCGGTCTGGTGCGGATACCGCCCGGTTGCAATGGCGGCGCGCGCCGGGCAGCAAACCGCTGATGCGGCATAGGCATTGGCGAAACGAACGCCCGCGGCAGCGATGCGGTCGATCGTCGGCGTCCGCACCACCGGATGGCCATAGCAGCCGGCATAGGCGCGGTTGTGATTGTCGGCCATGAAGAGAATGAGATTGCAGGGATCCGTCATCGGCTCACCCCAAGCGATTCTTAAACTCAAATCAAACGCGTCTTCGCCGGCCGGCCGCGTCCGCGGACCCTCGTCTCATTCCTCGGCCGACCGCAAGGCATCCGACCCGTTTTGCTTTACTGTCTGATAAATGCGCACGCCGATCACCAGAACCGCCAGCAGGATGAAAAAGACCGCCATTGGCCGTTCGAGGAAAATCATCGCGCCGTCCTGCGACAGCAGCAGTGCCTGCCGCAGCGCCCGCTCCGCGCCCGGTCCGAGGATGAATGCGATGATGAAGGCCGGCAGGCTATAATCGAATTTCTTGAAAAAGTAACCGACGAAACCGAACGCGCACATCATCGCCACATCGAACAGCGTGTTGCGCAAGGCGTAGACAGCGACAATCGAGGTGATGAAGATGAACGGATAGATCACCCGTACCGGCACCTTGGCGATAATCCGGCCGATGATCCCGCTGCCCCAATACCCCATGACGAAATAGATGGCGATGCAGAGCAGTCCCGAGGCGAACAAGCCGTAAATCGTGGCCTGTTCCTCGACGAAGATCTTGGGTCCGATATTCATGCCGTGGATCAGGAAAACACCGCCGAGGAGTGCGGCCGCAACGCTACCGGGAATACCCAGCGTCAGAAGCGGGATGAGGTTCGCGCCGGACACTGAATTGTTCGCGGCTTCCGCGGCCGCAACACCCTTGATTTCGCCCTCGCCCCATTTGTCGCCGGGTTTAGCCGAACGGCGCGCTTCGGCATATGCCACAAAACAGGCGGCCGACGCGCCGACGCCCGGCAGCATGCCGATGATCGTCCCCATGCCCGTCGATTTCGCCATGACCGGCGCGCTTCGCTTGAACTCGTCCCAGGTAACGTAGTTGTCTTCCGCCACGGTAGACTTGGCCGTCAACATGCGTTCCGCGCCCAGCGCGCCGCGGTCGGCAATCTGCACGAATATTTCGGACACGACGAAGACGCCCAGCAAGACCGGGACCAGGCCGATACCGGTTTCGAGATAATTCACATCGAAGGTAAAGCGCGGCATGGAACTGATCGGATCAAGGCCGATGATCGCCAGCAGAATCCCGAGCAACGTGCTGATGAGGCCGCGCACCATCGAGTTACCGATAACGCTGCCGATGATGACGAAGGCGGTACAGTAAACCGCGAAGATTTCCGGCGGCCCCATGCGCGACGTGTAGATGGCGATAAAGGCGGCGCCGAAGATCAACAGGCATTCCGAGAACGTGTCGCCGAGCGCGGACGCGATCACCGCCATCTTGAGGGCCTTGCCCTGCTTCCCCTGGCGGGTCAGCGGATACCCTTCAAGCTGCGTCGCCGAGGCTTGCGGCGTGCCCGGCGTGTTGAACAGGATGGCCGGAATCGAGCCGCCGAAACTGGCCGCCTTGCCGATCGTGTAAACGAAAATGAGTGCGGACAGCGGCTCCAGATAGAAAGAAAGCGGGATGATCATGGAAATCGCCGCCGACGCGGTCAATCCCGGCGTCGCGCCCGCAAGCAACCCGATCGTCGTGCCCAGAACCGCGTAAAATATCGCCCAACCGCTGCTGAAGAGCGTTATAATACCGTCGACAATCGGGTGATCCATTCTCGATTTCTACCCTCTTATTCCACATCCACGATCGATGAGCCCCTTAAATGCCCAGAAGTTTTCGCATCGGCCCGAACAGGTAGTAATTATCGTAATCGATCAACAGCCCGGGCGGCTCCAGCAATCGGAAAATTCCGAAGAAAATGGCGTAATAGAAAACACCGGAAATCAGGGGAATTGTCAGAAGCCATTTGACGCCGCGATTGCCGAACAACGCCAACGTCGCCGACAAGGCCGCCACCGTCGGCAGAAAATATTGCAGCAAGTTTATCAGGCCGAGATAGCCGAAGGCGATCAACGCCATCGGCAAAACCCATACGAACAGCAACCGGATTTCACCTTCGCCGTCGCCAGCACTCTTTCCCTCGCGCCGCAACTTGACGCCGGAGGTGATCAGCAGCACCAAGGTCAACGCGCCGATCAGTAGACAGATCGCCTTGGGAAAGACGTAGGGCTGCATGCCCACGCCGAATGGGTCTTCCTCGATCTCCAGTGACGCGATGTAGAACACCGCCGTCACCACAAGCATGATCACACCCGAAATGAACTCGCTTCGTGCCGACATCATATCCCGGTTCGAGTTGTTGCCGCAGGGTTTGCCGGCGGCACGGGCCAATCGGACCCGCGCCGCCAATGCCAACGAAGACTATTTTTTCTTCTTTTTCATTTTGGCCTTCAATTCGTCGACGATCGGCCTCCATTCCTTGGTCAGGTCACGATAATACGCAAGGGTTTCCGGACCGCTTTTGTATTTCGCCGGCAAGCCCGCCTTTCCAAGAAGCTTCCCATAGGCCTTGTGCGAGGTCATTTTCTTGCAGGCCGCATCCAGTTTTGCGATCCGGTCGTCGGGAACGCCCTTCGGCGCCATGACGATCATCGGCGTGAAGACCTGGACATAGTTCACGCCGAGTTCCTTGAGCGTCGGAACATTCTTATTGTTGGGGTCGCGCTCCGGGAAAAGCAGCCCGAGCGGACGGATCTGATCCTGGAAGCCGCTCCTCAGATGGATGCCGAAAACGCCGTAATCGACCTGCTTGCCAATCACCAGGCCCCGTGCCGGCGCGCCACCCTTGGCCGGCACATCTTGCGCCTGGATGTTATTGCGGCTGGCGAAGGCAAGACCCGCGATACCCCAGGTGCTGGTCCGCCCCGGAGTGGCAAATCGAAGTTTCCCGGGATTGGCCTTGGCATGTGCGACCAGTTGCTTGGCCGATTTGAACGGGCTGTCCTGGTGCACAAACACGGCCGGCAGCAACCGGCCGACCATGCACACCATCTTGAAATCCTTGAACGGGCCGACCGGCGCCTTTCGGAACTGGGTCGAGAAGTACAACGCACCAGCGGAAGCCAGATGCAGGGTGTGCCCATCCGGGCGCGAATCCGCGACGAATTTAGCTGCCGGAACGCCCGAGCCGCCCGCCTTGTTGACGACAATCAGCGGCTGCAGATTGATATATTCCGGCGCCACGCTCGCCAAGGCGCGCGCGTAAGAATCGGTTCCGCCGCCCGCGCCGTAGCCGACGACGAGGGTGATCGGTTTCGAGGGGAACTCCGCCGCCTGCGCCGGCACCAGCGCCGCCGCAGCAAGAATGGCCGCGCCCGCCGCAAACATATTTTTCATGATGTTTTCTCCCTGTTTCGAGCATACTTGTTATCTTCAGGCCTGCATGACTGGCTGTGTACGGCCTTGCCGCCTTCTTTCGAAGCACAATTTATGTGGCCTGCGTAATTGCCGACAGTATCCAAAAGATTCGCAAGGATGCAAATTCTTTCAATTTTGCCGCAATGTGCGCGACCATCCATTGGTCCTACCGCAAAATAGCGCCCTCACGGTAGAGTCGCCCGCGATTGGGAACGACACAGCCGGAGCACCGCAATGCCGCCCGAGAAAATCAACGATACCGCCATCGCCGTCACCGGCTCGGGTCCACCGGTAATACTGGTGCACGGCATGGGGCTGAACCGGCACATGTGGAATTGGCAGATCGAGCGACTCGTGGACCATTTCACCGTGATCCGGTACGACCTGCTCGGCCATGGCGATAGCGACAGGCCGGCCGGACCGTATCACTTGGACCGGTTCGTGGATCAGCTGGACCGGCTGATCGACGCGCTCGATCTGGCGCCCTGCGGGCTGGTCGGGTTTTCGCTCGGCGGCATGATCGTTCGCGCCTTCACCGTGGCCCACCCGGAGCGCGTCGCCGCCCTCGCCATCCTCAATTCTCCGCATGACCGAACCGAAACCGAGCGCGCGGCGATGCGAACGCGCCTGCAGCTTGCCGAGCGGCATGGTCCGGCGTCGACGATCGATGCGGCGCTGAAGCGCTGGTTCACCGCGGATTTCGCCGTACGGCGGCCCGACGTGCTTGACCGGGTCCGGCGGTGGATGGCGGCCAACGACCCGTTGGCCTACGCGGCGATCTACCGCGTATTGGCCGAGGGCGATGCCGATCTGACGCACGCCATCGCCGCGATCCGCTGCCCGACGCTGGTGCTCGCTTGCGCGGAGGACCACGGCAACTCGCCGGAGATGGCCCGGAAAATGGGCGCGCTTATCCCGGGTGCACAAGTCGCAATCGTCCCCGGCTTGAAACATATGGGACTGGCCGAGAATCCGGCGGCGATCAGCACGGTGCTCATACCGTTCCTTCAAGAGCACTTATCGACTTGACGAAAGGTAGTTCGGGGAGTCACACTTATTTTGACGGATATTGGCGAACCGGCCGGATTGTCCGGATAACGATTCGCCGTTCGCAGGAGAGGAGAAGTATAATCCGGCTCCGGCGAACCACAACCGTCACCGCGAAAACCACACTGGAGGGAGGCATGGATCCACCTGACCATATTTGCAGCCCTCGCGGCTATGCGGGGGCACGGCTTGGATAGCAAGCCGGCCGAGCCTCGGTCGACATTGCGCAGGCCGCCAACATAAAATTCACATTACGCAGCGATCGCGGGGTGTCGTGGTTGATGTCCTGGGGAATCGCAAACGGTCGGCAGCATGCCGAACCAAAGGCAAAAATGCCTAGAAGTCCCGCCAGCGCAGGCCGCGGCGGGGCTTCCCGTTAACTCAACTCTCCTGACTCGATTTTAAGTCACCTTCCGCCGGCTAGTTTTACGTCTATTGGGCGAACTCGAGCATTGGGCGACCTCGAGCCTCCATAAGGACGCCAGCCGTTCCCGGCATGCTCAGGGTAAGCGCCGTCGGACCGGGCCGTCACTGTGTTGTGCGTTATATAAACGCTTCAGTTCGCCCCATGTTTTACTGGCCGCCACGTCAATCACGGTGCCGCAATTCTTGCAGCCAACCTCCGAATGCCGTTGAAGCCAATCGGATGGATGGAAATTCCGTTCGCCACAATCGGGACATGAAACTTCAATGCTGTCGGCCATTTGCGTCTCCCCTTTTCAAGGTTTTCAATGCGCCATCAGGATCGGCCGATCCGCGTTGGTGAGGATGTGTCCGGTTACACCACCGAAGATCAATTCGCGTAGACGGCTGTGTGAATAGGCGCCCATCACCACTAGATCGGCTCTGAATTCCCTTGCTTCGTCCAATATGGCTTCGCCCACATCACGATAGTCCGGTTCCATTTTCTTGATTTCGACATCAATCCCGTGAAGAAGAAGGTTCTGGGCCAGAGCTTCCGGCGGCGGTCCCTTCTTCGAACCCGTTTCGATCGCAACCACGCGAATGGCTTCCGCCGATTTCAGGAACGGCATCGCAGCACTCACGGCACGGCCGGATTGCGCGCTTTGGTTCCATCCAATCACGATGCGCGTGCCGAATGATTCCGGGCCATCGGATACCGACAGAAGTAATGGCCGACCGCAACGAAAAAGCGCCGATTCAGCGCAAAGGTTGATGACGCCCAACTCGTTATCCACCGCAGGTCCACCGACCACCACCAAATCATATACCGCGCCCGTCATGGCAATAACCTCCCATTCGGGGTCCGATGTCGTCTCCCAGGTTACACTGGGCAGTGTTGGGCCGCTGGCCACGTCGACCAACGGCACGTCCAAACCGTTCATCGTGGCGTCGAATTGCGCCTTGACCTCCCGCAGATGGTCTTGCGACCGTTTCTCCAAAGTTTGCGCCAATTCCTCCTGGTAGGTGGTCATGAGCGGATCTTCGAGATGAACGAAGATATCCGGATCCGCTACCTCTGCATGTACGACATGAACATGGGCGGAGAATCGCTTCGCGATCGCCGTGGCAAGACGGAGCGCATCATCCGATTTAGGCGATGTGAAAAAGGGAACCAGAACACTGCGAATCGACATCGAACGCCTCCGAAAGTCTTTTCCCTGGAAAAAATCCTACCACAAAAATGTTTTTGCCTAGCGATCAAACAGAGATCCCGGTGACGCCGGTGCGCCGTGCTGTAGAGACCAGGGTTCATTAAGCGTCTACACTATCGGCGGACTCCAACCGAACCGGCCGTACGACCCATGCTGCCATGAGCACCATCGATCCAACGGCGGCGGATGAATCGCCGCTTCCGCCACGACAACGGATGCTGATCGCGCTCGCGATAATGCCCGCCGGCGCGATGCAGGCGACCGACACCTTTGCCGCAAGTGTCGCCATGCCCACCATGATGGGCGCGCTGTCCGCAACGATCACCGAGATTTCCTGGGTGCTCACCGCCTATCTGGTGGCGTCGGCCATGTTTACGCCGCTCTATGCATGGCTCAGCCGAAAAGTCGGACGCCGGCGGCTCTTCATCGCCGTCATCCTCGGCTTCGTGGCGTCGTCGCTGCTGGTATCCCAGTCCCAATCCCTGGCCGAACTGGTCGGCTTCCGGTTCATGCAAGGTTTCTTTGGCGCCGGGCTCAACCCGCTGACGTTCCAAATTGTGCTGGCCACATTCCCCAAGAGCCACCAGGGTCCGGCCTTTGGATGGCTGCAGACCGGCCGGATGAGCGCGGTGGTGATCGGGCCGGTTATCGGCGGCCTGCTGACCGAGTTGCTGGACTGGCGCGCGGTGTTCCTGATGAACGTCCCGCTCGGGTTGGCCGCGTTGATCATGATCATTCGTGTCGTCCCCAAAGATGTTCCGGAAGAACCAAAGAAATTCGATTTTTTCGGGTTTGTTTTCTTGAGCATCGCGATTGCCTCTATGCAGCTCACGCTCGATCAGGGCCAAAAGCTCGACTGGTTCGATTCAGAAGAGATCGTCATTTATTGCATGATCGCGATGAGCGCGTTTTACGTCTTTACCCTCCACTGCACGACGGCGCGGCAGCCCTATCTCAATCCGCGGGTATTCAAGAACCGCGAGTTTTCGATCTGCCTAGTGCTCGATTTCTTTATCAGTTTCATTTTCTTCGGCTACATGGCCCTCTTGCCGCCGATTCTTCAGCGCCACCTCGGCTTTCCCGTGATCGAGACGGGTTTTCTGTTGATCTATCGCGGCATCGGCACCATGGCGGCGTCGCTGCTTGCCGGTTTCATGCTGATGCGCTTCAGCCCGCGCCCCTTGATCGCGGTGGGCGTGGCGGTCATCGCGGTCTCGACCTGGGTGCTGTCGACCATAACGCCGGGCACCGACACGACACCGATCATCCTCGCTATTTTGCTGCAAGGCCTCGGCATTGGTTTCATGTCAACTCCCACCGAGACCGCCGCCTTTCAGACCATGCCGCCGTCGCTGCGGCCCGACGCCGCCAGCGTAATGACTGCCAACCGGCGTATAGCATCCAGTGTCGGCGTATCCCTGCTGATCACCCAGTTGGTCACCAGCACCCAAAACGCGCGCTCCGCACTTAGCGAGAATGTCAGCGTCTATAACGACCGGCTGCGCCATCTGGCCCTGCCGGACACCTGGAACATGGATAGCGTGCAGGGAATGGTCACCCTGGACCGGATGATCGAGCTGCAGGCCGAATTCATCGCCTACCTGCACAATTTCGAAATCATGACGATTGCCACGCTCTGCGCGCTGCCGCTGGTCCTGCTGCTGCGCACGAAGCGGCCGCAGGACTAGGCGGCGATGAAAAACCAAGTTCAGGACAATGCGGTATCGGCACCCCTGATGGCGCGCCAGATCTTTTCCGCGGTCACCGGCATTTGCAGATGTTTCACCCCGTAGGCCGACAGCGCGTCCACGATGGCATTCACCACGGCCGCCGGCGCCGGGGTCGTGCCGCCCTCGCCGCCGCCCTTCGCACCCATCAGGTTGGTCGCCGTCGGCACTTCGTTGTGACCGACCGCGAATGAGGGGAAGTCGCCGGCGCGCGGCATCACATAATCCATGAAGGAACCGGTAATTAGCTGTCCGTCGTGCGGATCGTAGGCGACACGTTCCCACAAGGCCTGGCCGACGCCCTGCACGATCCCGCCATGCACCTGCCCTTCGACAATGGCCGGATTGACGATTTTCCCCACATCGTCGACCGCCGTGTAGCGCCGCAACGTGACCACGCCCGTGTCCGGATCGATCTCCACCTCGGCGACGTGACAGCCATTTGGATAGGCCGGCATCGACACGTTGATCCGTGCGCGCTCCCGCAATGGTCCCGCGAGATCCGGCGGCAAACCGGCTTCCGCATCCCGCGCCGCCGCCGCCACCTCGAACAATCCG
>CAYYBI010000383.1:0-5796 GCA_964469835.1 uncultured Rhodospirillaceae bacterium | reverse complement strand
AAAACATGGACCTGCGCCGCCGCCTCAACCATCTTCGTCCCCTACCGGTCCGGACGTACTCAGGAGCTCCAACTGCTCGGCCACGGCTTGCGGCGCCTCCAACCCGAGGTATCGCCAACCGGACATCGTGAGCATGCGGCCGCGCGGGGTTCGCTGTAGTAGGCCTTGCTGAATCAAATAAGGCTCGATCACGTCCTCCAAAACATCGCGCTGCTCGGCCAACGCGGCGCCAAGCGTTTCGACGCCGGCCGGGCCACCGCCGCAATTTTCCGCGAGGTAGCGCATGTAGCGACGGTCCATGGCGTCGAGCCCGACCGTATCGACGCCGAGCCGCGACAAGGCTGCATCGGCCACCTCGGCGTTCACCTCGGCATTGCCATCGACATGGGCGAAATCACGGACGCGTCGCAGCAATCGGCCGGCAACCCGTGGTGTTCCCCGGCTGCGCCGGGCGACTTCGCGGGCGCCATCGGCGGTGAGGTCGAGTTCCAATAACCGGGCGCCGCGGGAAACCACACGGCAAAGGTCGTCTTCGTCGTAGAAAATCATGCGGAGCTGAATGCCGAACCGCTCACGCAGCGGCGTCGTAATCAGCCCGGAGCGCGTCGTTGCGCCGACCAGGGTGAACGGCGGCAAATCGATCCGGATCGACCGTGCGGAAGGTCCCTCGCCGATGATCAAGTCGAGTTGAAAATCCTCCATCGCCGGATAGAGGATTTCCTCCACCGCCGGATTCAGGCGGTGAATTTCGTCGATGAACAAAACGTCGTTCGGCTGCAGATTGGTCAGGATCGCCGCAAGATCTCCCGCCTTGGCGATGACCGGCCCCGAGGTCGCCCGAAAACTTACGCCGAGTTCACGGGCAACGATTTGAGCGAGCGTCGTCTTGCCGAGCCCGGGCGGGCCCGAAAACATTGTATGGTCCAACGCCTCGCCGCGCGATTTCGCAGCGGCAATGAAAACGGCGAGATTTTCGCGCACGACCTTTTGCCCGATGAACTCGTCGAGTGTCTGCGGCCGCAGCGAAGCCTCCGGCGAATCGCCGCCGCCGAAGGCCGCTTCGACAACCCGGTCAGTGGCGGCGGTCATTGCGCCAGCTCCTTAAGACCATTCCGAATCAATTCATCAACCGGCGCTTCATGGCCAAGCACTTCGCCAGCCCGCAGCACGGCGCCGAACGCATCGACGCGGGAAAAGCCGAGATTGACCAGCGCCGAAACCGCCGCTTCGTCAACCCCACTCTCATCGGCGCCCGACGAAATCGCCATTGTTCGCGCCGGTAGCGCCATATGTCCGGCCTTGTCCTTGAGCTCCAAGACGATGCGACCAGCCAGCTTCGGACCGACGCCGTTGGCGCGCGATACCGCCGTCTTGTCCTGCGCGAACACCGCCTGCTGCAGTTCGTTGGCCGACAGCACCGACAGGATCGCCAACGCGACGCGGGCGCCAACGCCCTGCACGGTTGTCAGCAAGCGAAACCACTCGCGCTCATTGTCTTCGAGAAATCCATAGAGGTGAATATGGTCCTCGCGCACATGGGTCTCGATGCAGAGACGCACGGCCTTGCCCTGCCCCGGCAAGCCAGCCAGCGTACGCGATGAACAGAACGCCACATAGCCGACGCCGCCGACATCGACGACGACGCGATCCTCGGCAATCTGCTCGACGATGCCGCGAAGCATGGCGATCATCCCACCCCTCCAATACGTTGTTGCGTCCAGATATTGCGGGTCGCCGCGAAATGCGCGTGGCAGATCGCCACCGCGAGCGCGTCGGCGGCATCGGCGCCGCTGATCTTGCAGCCGGGCAAAATCCGCCCGACCATCATTTGCACCTGCTCCTTATTCGCGTGGCCGACCCCGACGACCGATTTTTTAATGCGGTTGGCCGAATATTCGGCAACCGGTAACCCGGCTAATGCGGGTGCCAACAGCACGACGCCGCGCGCTTCGCCAAGCTTCAACGTCGAGGCCGCATTCTTGTTGACGAAGGTTTCCTCTACCGCCGCCTCAACCGGATTGTAGCGTGACAGAATTTCGCTCAAACCGTCATGCAACGAGCGAAGACGCCACGCCAGAGATAGGGATGGATCGGGCGTAACCGCGCCGTCCGCGACATGCACCAAATGATTGCCGGAAACATCGATGACGCCCCACCCCGTACTGCGGAGCCCAGGGTCCAATCCGATCAGGCGCATCGGGTTCTCGAGGGTCAAGCTGTCAACCGTTCCAGTATGTCTTCGGAAATCTCAAAATTTGCAGACACCGATTGAACGTCGTCATTGTCGTCGAGCGCGTCGAGCAAGGCCAAGACGGTTGGTGCGCTCGACTCATCAACGGGCACTGTGGTTTGCGGCCGCCACACAAGCGTCGCGGACACGGGCTCACCGAACACGGCTTCGAGTTCCGCAGCCACCGTATGGAGGTCATCGGCCACGCAAATCACTTCATGCCCGTCCGCGCCCGACTGGACATCTTCCGCGCCGGCGTTGAGCGCCGCTTCGAAGATTTCGTCGTCGCTGCAAACGCCGCTCCCATAGCGGATCTCACCGATACGATCGAACATGAAGCTGACGGCGCCGGTCTCAGCCAGGTTCCCGCCATTCTTGCTGAACGCGGTGCGCAATTCCGAAGCCGTGCGATTGCGATTGTCAGACAACGCCTCGACGATGACAGCAATGCCACCCGGCCCATATCCTTCGTAGCGGATCTCTTCGAAATCCGCGCCGTCGGTTCCGCCGACACCTTTCCTGATCGCACGTTCAACATTGTCCTTCGGCATGTTGCCGCTGCGCGCGGCCGCGATCGCGGCGCGCAAGCGGGGGTTCGACGAAGGATCGTCGCCGCCGATCTTGGCCGCTACCATCAGTTCCCGCCCAAATTTCGCAAAGAGTTTGGCGCGCTTCTTATCCTGCGCCCCCTTGCGGTACATGATGTTCTTAAATTGTGAATGGCCAGCCATAACGCATGCAATGCTAGCGAGTAGCACCTCAACCCGTTGAATGATACGCGGGTCTATACACCAGTTATCCTCCGCAAATAAACCGTTGTTAGGGAGAGCTAACAATCCAATATGTCAAATTTGCGGCTTCTCCGGGGTTCTTTACGGTGCAGCATGGCCGAATATGGGTCGCCGATAGGCCTATCCAATCGGCGGGCGCGCCAGGTTCTTAACGAATTATTTACGTAAAATTGGCATTCCAAGATGGGGTCACCCGCTGCGTCCGGCGGGACGGAACGGCGAAATCAGGCCACGCATTAATCGCCCGGCCGGCGAATCGAGGTTTGCAGTGAACGTCATCAATTCCGATATGATCAAACGCGCCGAAAAGGCCGTTGAGGAACTCGCCAGCCAGTACAGCGGCTGGGCCGCTGATGACATCATCAAGTTGCGTGATATCTTGGCGGAGGCTGAGAACGATGCGTCGACCCATGACGCGCGGCTGCATGACATTCTCCGGATCGCGCATGACATGCGCGGTCAGGGGAGCACCTTTGGCTTTCCCCTGGTCACCCGTATTGCCGGATCGTTGTGCACCTATTTGAAAACACCGGATCAGGGCGACATCGCCATCAACGTGGTGCGCGCGCATATCGAAGCCCTCGACAAGGTGATCGAACACAAGGTGACCGACGAAGTCAGCGCCACCGCCGTCGATATTTTGTGCACGCTGACATCCACGACAGACGAAATCTTGGCGTAAGAACTGCGCGTCCTAGGACGGTTTCTCCTCGACGAGGCAACCGCCAAGCCGGACCGGCGCAACGCGACACGCAAGCCCGGTCGCCGGATCGGTCTCCACAAACACGCCACAGAGCGTCGCCGCGCCATCCGCCGGGCTAAGTCGTTCCTTGGGAAATTTGCGCTGAAAATTTCGAATCGACCCCGCCGCCTGCATGCCGATGACGGAATCGTAGTCGCCGCACATTCCGGCATCCGTTTGATAGGCGGTTCCTCCCTTGAGGACGCGCGCGTCCGCCGTGGGAACATGGGTATGCGTGCCGACCACCAGCGTCGCGTGGCCATCGGCAATATGGGCCAATGCCATTTTTTCGCTGGTCGCCTCACCATGAACATCGACGATCAAAGCGTCATATCCGCTGGCCTTCGGCATCCCCGGCGTCAGTTCCCGCTGTAATGCCGTGAACGGATCATCGAGCAGCTCCATGAACAACCGGGTCATGATATTGACCACCTTGATCTTGCGGCCAAGCGAGTCGGTTACTTCGATGACACCCCGCCCCGGGGTACCGGGCGGATAGTTGACGGGACGCAGAACCCGCTTGTCCTGTTCCATATAGGGAATGATTTCCGGACGATCCCATGAATGGTTGCCGCCGGTAATAATGTCCGCACCGGCCGCGTGCAGATCCTGACAAATCTTTTCCGTCAGGCCAAACCCGTGCGCGGCATTCTCGCCATTTACGACAACGAAATCGAGTTCGAGCTCGCGCCGCAACGTCGGCAGGTAGTGCTGCACGGCATCGCGACCGCTCCGCGCGACGACATCGCCGCAAAATAGAATTTTCATTCCGTTCCTTAAATTAAGTCCTTAGGGTTTCCTATGCACCGGTATCACCTCATCCTCGGTAACAACCCAGTCGAGGATTTCGTCCCACTGGTGGTGCGGCACCCGTGGCACCTCCTGCGCCGCGAAGGCTACGCCGATGGCCGTCACCACGCCGTTCTTGCGCAGGTCGGAAATCGTCCGATCATAATAGCCGGCGCCATATCCAAGCCGCCTGCCCGCCCGGTCGAAGCCAAGCAGCGGCACGACCAGGTGATCAGGCCTCCCTTCCGCAGCCTCCGGCGGCGGCTCGCGCGTACCAAACGGTCCCTCGATCAGGCCATCGCCGTCGCGCCAGACCCGAAAGCCGAGCGGGCCGGGTGCCGCAGGCGTGACCGGCAGCAGGATAGAATGGCCGGCACGGCGGAATTGACAGGTCAGCGGCGCGACATCGATCTCGCCGTTAATCGGGATAAAGACGGAAACCGCCGCCACGGACGGTATTAAAATACCGTGAGCGAATTGTTCGGCCAAGCGCGCGCCAGCACCTCCGGCCGCAATTTCGGTGCGGCGGCTGAGCAAGGCCTTGCGCAAGGCTGCCTTTTCTCGACCAAGAGCATCCATCTAGTCCGGATCCAGAAATCAAGAGTGCGGCGCCACATCGGGCGTTAGTCTTGTATGTCCAAGGGACCTGGATAACCAGGTGGGTGCCATATACCGAGACCAGGGCCCCGACAGGGACAGCTCCCGTTAGACAACGTATAGCCCCCGAGACATTCGCGACCTCGCGCACCGCGCAGCAACCGCACTGATATACCTAGGCCTGTTCCAGGCGTGCGGCAATAGCCTCTACGCGCTCTGACAGGGATTCCAGGGCTGTGACCGCTGCGTCCTCGCCGCCCGAAAATCCGATTTTTTCGTTGCTGCGCATCCGGGCGATGGTTTCGTCGCTCGCCTCGCCACGCGCGACCGCCAGTTCGGCGTAGGCATCGGACAATTCATCCGCAATCAACAACCCGACCATCAGCAACAGGCGGGCGTCGCCAATTTGGCCAACCGACGCAACAAGTTCGGTAACCCGACGGTCGAGATACTCGGACAACCGCGTCAGATGCTTTTCCTGCCCGTCGTCGCAGACGATCGAGTAGTCGCGCCCGTTAATCATAATTGAGATTTGGCTCATGAGGCGCCTTTCGCCACACGGAAGCTCACGACTCGATCACCCGCTGCAATCGCTCGATTGCAGCGTCCAGTTTGCCGGCAACGGTCTCGGTTACATCCCGCAACCG
>CAYYBI010000382.1:0-18899 GCA_964469835.1 uncultured Rhodospirillaceae bacterium | reverse complement strand
CTGCGCGGGAATGACGGTATAGTTTGACGATCACCGCGAACCGCGCGAACCGCGCGAACCGCACAAAGAACACCCCGACCGGGAGACCCGCCCCATGCCAAAGCAAAAACCCGCCCTCAGCCTGGTCGCCGTGCCGGGCCGCCGCAAGGCGACGCTCGCGCTCGCCAGCGAAATCGAGAAACGCGGCTTCACCGGCATCTATTGCCCCAGCATGGCCGACGGCATGGCGCTGTGCGAGGGCATCGCGCTGGTCACCGAGCGCATTCGCTTCGGCACCTCGATCGCGCCGATCTACACCCGCCCGGTGCTCGACTATGCGCAAAGCGCCAGCTTCATCCACGAGGTCTCGGGCGGCCGCTTCAGCTTCGGCATCGGCATCAGCCACGCGCCCTCGATGGAGCGCATGGGCGTGCCCACGGGCAAACCGCTCACCGACATGCGCAATTTCGTGGACGCGTACCACGCAATCCCCCGCATCGGCGACAAGCCGCCGCTGGTGCTGGCCACGCTGCGCAAGCGGATGATCGGGCTGGCCGGCGAGATCGGCGACGGCATGGTGTTCGCCAACGGCGCGCGCTCGCACATGGCGGAGTCGCTGGGCGCGCTCCCCGCGGCGAAGCGCGACGACCCGGATTTTTACATCGGCAACATGATCCCGACCTGCATCAACGACGATGTGGAGGCCGCCAAGGCGGTCAACCGGCGCACCCTGATCCACTACGCGCAGCTGCCGAACTACCGCAACTACTGGCGCGAAGCGGGCTATGGGGAGGAGATGGACGGCGTGGAAGCGGCGATCGAGGCTGGCGAACCCGACCGCATCCCCGCCGCGCTCAGCGACCGCTGGCTCGCCGACTGCACCCTGTTCGGCCCGGCGGCAAAAGTGCTGGAAGGGCTGGAAGCGTGGATCGACAGCGGCATCAAGACGCCGATCCTGGTGCCGTCCTCCGCCAACGGCGGCCAGATGAAGGCGTTCGAGGAGATGTTCGCGCTGTTCGAGGGGTAAACCGCGGGCAGCGAAATCGCGCCATGCCGGACGGCGCATTTCTTTATGAATCGTCCCCAATTTTCGAAAGTTGCCGTTTGGTTGCGGCATCTCGCCATACCGACGTTCACCCCTTGTTCCCAATCAGTCGGCGCCCCATATGGGTATTGGTACCCACTACCCCACACAGTGGTGTACCTGCAAACTCCCCGCGCTGCTCTCTTGCTCCCCCTCGAGAACGGCGCGGGGCTTTCTTTTGCCCTGCGCGGCCACGCGGCATCGCCCGAGGGCCGGATCGCCCTCCCGGTCGTTCCTTACCGCCGCGCTTTTCCCGACTTCAAACGGCAAGCGCGCCTCGGTCTCGCTCCGGCTGCGCTGATATCAGACCATTTCTTGTTCAAATTGACTCAAGTGAAATGGTCTATCTCTATGCTTTTACGCAAATACGTCGTCGCGAACCGTTTCGGTTCGCTCGGGATTTGCTCTAGTGCGTCAGGAACACGGGCAGCGCGGCGTGGTCGATCACGTATTTCGTGACGCCGCCGAGGATTTTTTCCCGCCAGCGGCTATGCGAATACGCGCCCATGACAAGCAGATCGGCTTTCACCGTCGTCGCCTCGTCGAGCAGGACTTCACCGACACTGCGGCGGTCGGGCTTGATCTCCCTGACCTCCGTCTCGATGTCGTGCCACGCCAGCGTCCGCGCGACCGCCTGCGGCGACGGCCCCTCCTTGGCGCCGGTCGCGACCATCAGAACGACGACCCGCTTGGCCCGTTCCAGGAAGGGCATCGCGCCCTGGACGGTGCGCGCTGATTGCGCCGTCCGGTTCCAGCCGAGCAGGATCGTCTCGCCGAGTTGCGCCGGCGTTGCCGGCGGGGCGAGCAACGCGGGCCGGCCGGTGCTGAAAAGACCCGATTCCAGCGCTTCCCGCGAGGCATCGCGCGATCGCGCCAATTCCATGTCGGCAACGATCAGATCGTAAGCGCCGCCGCGCCGGGCAACCTCTTCCGCCTCGACGCCCGTCACGTCGCCCCAGGAGCCGGACGGCGCCCCGGCCGCCGGCGGGTCCTCGCAAAGCGGGACCTGATTGTCGGCGAGCCACACGTCGAAGGCGGCGCGCGCCGCGCGCGCCCGGTTTTCAATGTTTTTCTGGATGTTTTCCAGCTCCTGCAAGCGTTGCGGGATCATCGTCTCGTCGGCAAGCGGCAGTTGGCGCATCGGATCGACACGGACATGCAGCGCGTCGAGATGCCCGTCGAAGCGCCGGGCGACGAGCAGTGCCGTTTCCAAGGTGCTTTGGTCGGATTTGGCGCCCGCCACGGGGACAAGGATATTTCGAATGGTCATGATGGCCTCTCCGCTATGCGTTGTTTGAGGGAGGTTCTGCCAGGCCATCAGTATGGCACGCCCGCCGGGAGGCCCCAAACGACTTTGGCGCTCTCTTCCGTGCGAGTGTGATCTCCCCAAATTTGCGCCCCCTTCCCCGACCTCCTAAAATTTTCCCAAACAGGGAGGCCGCATCATGGGAAAAACCGTTCGCGGATATCCGGCGACGACCGACCGGTCGCGCGGCTGGCTGCGCTATCTCTATCGCAAGGCGACGACGCCGGACAGCTGGGACAAGGACAGCGCGCCGCATCCGCATTGGGACAACCTCTCGGGCGAGCCGCGCAACTCCTGGCATCGCAAGGATCTGGAGCATTCCGCGACGCCGGTTGCCCTGATGGCGGACACGACCCCGGCCTGGCGCGAGGTCTACGGCGCCATTCTCGACGAACTCGTTGCCCGCTTCACGGGCTACTGGGCGGCGCAGGACTGGCTCGAGCAGATCGGCGACGACCCCCGGCGCGAGCAGTATCCGGAGGCCTGGTATGGCATGATTCCGCCGACGCTGCGCGGCAAATACGACGTGCCCGGCTGGACCGCCAACGGGGTCGAGCCCTGGGGCCTGCAGCGGGACCCGATCGCCGCCGACGGCTTCCTGTTCTTCAAGGGCTATTTCCTCGTCAACCTCGGCCTTCATCTCTACGTCACCGGCGACGAAAAATGGAACGAACCGTTCGACATGGTGCGCGACGGCCGGAACACCTTCACCTGGACCCATTCGCGGATCGCCGAATTCCTGTTCGACCAGTGGTCGGGCCGGCCCGAGGGGTGCCATTGCGAAAACACCAAGATCTGGCCTAATTGAATTGCCGGTGCGGGCCTCGGTCTGGGGCTCCATGACACCCTCTACGGCACCGGCTATCGCCGCGTTTTCGACGCCTGGTGGGAATACGCCAAACAACACTATGTCCCGATCCACAACGGGGAAATCACCGGCAGCGTGAGCCTGTACTACGACCCGCTGCTCGAGGTGCACATGCCGAGCGAGCGCGAGCCGTCGCACCGGTTCGGCATCGCCCAGTGGATCCTGCCGACCCGGCCCGACGACGCGCGCGTGCTGGTCGAGTCCGCGATCGACATGCTGAAATGGCGGACGGATGCGCCGGTGGTCGACCGGGGCGGCTGGTCGCGGGAAACGCATTTCGGCATGGTCTTCGCGCGCGAATACGGCGACGGCGCGCTGTTCGCCAAACTCAAGGCGCATGCGGAAGCGAATTACGAGCCGACCTGGGACGAGGCGACCGGCGAGTTCACCTGGGGCTTCGGCTTGAACGAAAAGTATCCGCGCGGGCAAATGAACGCGCAGGCGGCGTTTGCCGAGGTCATGAGCGAAGGCGCCTGGACGCGGCTGTTCGCCGAGCCGAATTTGCGCAAGTTCGTCGAGCCGACGGTGACGGGGGTGGATTTCCCGAACTTCGCCCTGTCGCAGGCGGTGTACGATGTCGACCGGCGCTGCCTGATCATCGCGTCCGACAAGGGCCTCCCCGCCGCCGCGGGCCAGCCGACCAGCTTCCGCATCACCAACGTCGACCCGGAGCGCTGCACCGTCATCGCCGACGACGCGGTGTCGGACGACTGGCAGGCGGTCGACGGCGATATCGAGGTCTCGACCACGGTGGGCGAGCACACCTTTGTGGTGCGGATGAATTTAACCGGGCGGGCGGCGCAGTCTTACGGTATGTCCGCGCGCGTTCCGGCGACGCGGCATAGGCTGCCACGCCCGGCGGATCGCCCCGCGCCACGTGCCGCTTCCATCAGCACCCTTTCATGCATTTGGCGTCACCGTTGAATTCATAGGTCTTGCCGCTGATCGGGATATAAACCGGAATTCCCTTCACCCGTTTTACGAAGTTATCGACCTTGGTTCCCGCGATGATTTTGCCGCCCTTGGTCGATTGCTCGTTTGCGTGGGTCGGCATCGCGGCCTTGGGTTTGATGAGTTCATTGACCGCCCAGGCCGCCTCTTCCGGCCCCATGGTGTTGACGTCGCCCATGTTCATGATTGCCAATTTCGCGCCGTAATAGCGGCGAACCAGGACTTCCATGTCGGCATTGTGGCCCGTGTCCGCGGACAGATAGACCACCAACCCGTTGGAAAACTTAAGGATAAATCCACTGTCCGGGCCGACGAACGCCGAAATGCCGCTTTTCTTCATTGCCGCGGCCAATTCCTTGTCGATGACAAACGCCGTTGAAGCCCCGTTGGCGTGCACCGTCGGTATGGCCGAAACGGTGACGCCGCCGAATTTCATCTTGCCGCCGGGGCGCAAGCGTTTGACGAGTTTTTTAACGGTCTTCGCATCGAGCCCCTCGGCGATCATGCGCGGCGTCAAGTACGCCCGCATTTGGCCCGCCGCGACGATGTTGGATTTCTTCCCGGCCGCGATTTTGACGCTATTGGAATTAGGAATCGTCTTGACGTTCGTTTTGGGTTTCTTGCAGGTCCCCGCGTTGAGCTCCGGAATCCGCCGGTCGCCCTGGTGGTCGCCATGCACGCTGGAAACCAGGACCACGTTGAGGGTCTTTGGCAGGCGTGGATCATCGGGGCCCATCACCGTGCGCCCCGCATCGAAAAGCACCGTCGTACCATCGGGGTCTTCGAACAACATGGCACGGTCGCGCCCGCACATTTCGCCCGTATGACTGCCGAGTGTCGTCAGCTTGACGTTTTGAGCGTGCACGGGCGAGCCGAAGAGACCCGATAGAAGAAGTGCCGCACCGGCGGCCGTCAGGACGATTTTCATGGTGTTCCTTCCTTTGTGAGGTGGACGTGCCTCGTGACCTTGATCCCCCATCAATCCGTTCGGATTTGAATCGGGCAGGACGCCCGGCGGACTGTCAACGTTCGATCGATCACCATTCACTGAAAACGACCGCGCAAAACCGGGGACAGATGATTTATTGGGCGGATCGACCGCGAACGCGATTACGGCCGATTGGGCCGGTTATCCCCCTCACCCCACCATATACTCCGCCAGATCCGGCTCCCGGGTCATCGACCAGTAATCGACCAGCCGCCACGGTGAGTTGGCGAAGACGCGGCCCTTGCTGTTCTTGTACCAGTTGTCGACACCGCCATGGGCCCACACCATCTTGGCGTGCGCCGCGTCGCAGCGGGCGTTGAAATCGTCGTGCACGTCGCGGCGCACCTCCATCGAGGCGTGGCCACCCTCGATCAGGTCGCGCAGGCAACGCATGGTGTAGCGCACCTGGCATTCGGTGTGGAACATCGCGCTGCCGCCATGGCCGAGATTGGTGTTGGGGCCGTACAGCACGAAGAAGTTGGGGAAGCCCGGCACCGTGATGCCGAGATAGGCGCGCGGGTCGTCCTCGCCCCAGATGTCGCGCAGCACCACCCCGTCCCGCCCGGTGATTTTCATCGGCATGAGCATGCGGGCGGCCTGGAAGCCGGTCGCGAGCACGATCAGGTCGGCCGGGTGGCGCGCGCCGGTCCTGGTGACGCCGGTCTTAGTAATAATGGCGTCCGCCTCGATCCGTTCGATGCCGTCGGTCACCAGATCGACATTGTCGCGGGTCAGCATCCTGTACCAGCCATTGTCCATCAGCATCCGCTTGCCATAGGGCGGATAGGGCGGCACGGTCTTGGCGAGCAATTCCGGGTCGCCGCCGACCTCGCGCTCGATATGCTTGATCATGTTGACCCGAAAGCGCTCGTTGCGGTGGTTCAGCGATTGTTCCGGCAGCTCCCAGTCCGGGTCGACCTGCAGCGCCGCGTGAATCCCGTCGGAATAGCCCCAGAACAGCTGAAACCGGTACCAGCGCGCGTAATACGGAATGTGCTGCAGCGCCCAGCGCTTGCCGGGCGACACGCTGCGCATGTAATTCGGGTTGAAGATGATCCAGTGCGGCGTGCGCTGGAAGATGGTGAGCCGCGCCACCTCGCCCGCGATGGCCGGGCCGACCTGGGTGCCGCTGGCGCCGGTGCCGATCAGCGCCACGCGCTTTCCGCTGAGGTCGTGCTCCCCCTGCCACTGCCCGGTGTGGAAGGCGGGCCCTTCGAAATCGTCGAGGCCGGGGATGTCCGGGATCATCGGCTTGTTGAGCTGGCCGACCGCACAGATTACCGCGCGCGCGGTCTTCGTCTCGCGGGTGCCGTCGGCGTCCAGGATTTCCAGCCGCCAGACGGCATTATCCGCGTCATAGGTCGCCGTCTCGACCTCGGTCTCGAAGCGGATGTGGCGGCGGAGGTCGTATTTGTCGGCGATGCGCTCGAAATAGCCGTACAGTTCGTCGCGCTTGGAATAGAAGTCGGGCCATTCATGCGCCGGTTCGAACGAATACGAATAGAAATGGTTCGGCGTGTCGACGCCGCAGCCGGGATAGGTGTTCTCGTACCAGGTGCCGCCGACCGTGTCGTTCTTCTCGATGATCTCGAACGGGATGCCCGCCTGCTTGAGCTTGATCGCCGCGCACAGCCCGGACATGCCCGCGCCGATCACCGCGACCTTGAATTTTTTCAGGACCTCCGGCGCCGGTTTGGCGCGCCAGCCGATGCCGCGCGGGTCCGCATCGTGCAGCGCCAGTTCCTCGAACATCATCGGCGCGTATTCGTCGGAGACCGTATCCCCGGCGCAGGCGCTCATCATGCGCTGCAACGCCCCCGCATCGGGCGGCGGCGGCAGGTCGCGGTTCTCCGCCGCGTAAGTCTTGAGTACGTCCGCCAGCCGCGCGCGAATGTCGGCGGCCAAGTCGTCCGGCACCGACACGGAATAGTCGAACGGCCCGCGCACGAACGGCGCGATCTCCGCCAACACCGCTTCGTCACCGGTGAGTTGCACCAGCACCATGGCGAGCGTCGCGATATCGGCCTCTTGGAGACCGGCGCGCAGTTGAGGCTCGTCGGCAAGGTTGGCGGATAGGGTGTTGGTCATGGGTGATTAAGTTGCTGCGCTGGTTTGGTGAGCGGTGCGGCCCTCATACTTCGACAAGCTCAGCATGAGGTCGGGAAAAATAGATCCAATCAAACATATAAACCTCAAGCTGAGTCACTGCTAAACCTCATGCCGAGCTTGTCGAAGTATGAGGCTCGGGCTCGATCCCGCCAACCATACCCCTACTCCAGCAAATGCCCGAACTTGGCCCGCGCGCGGCGCAGCGAGTCCGCGCTCGGTGTGTTGATTTCCGGGAAGTCGTCGCGCCAGTGGAACGGGATGCAGGCGTCGATGATCATGCGCGAGTTGGTGAAGTTCTTCGCCTCCCGGTCCCACGGCGCGAGGCGCGGGTCCGATACCGCGCCCTTGGCACCGCTGATCATGTCGATCGAGGTCGCCGGGTCGGCGCGGGTCAAGGCGGCGAAGATCAGCTCCTCCAGATTGGTCACGTCCACGTCGTCGTCGGTGACAATGACCCAGCGGTTGCCGTCGACGCCGGTGCGGCACATCGAGGCCACATGCCCCGCCTGCCGCGCATGGCCCGAATAGCGCTGCTGGATCGCCACCGCCAGCAGCATGCGCGAACCGCCGACCTCGTGACACCAGGCCGCCGTCACGCCCGGCACCCCCGCCGCCTCCAGATCCTTCTTCAGGAAAGGCGAGCGGGTGATCGCGCGGAACCGCGAATACTCGTCCGGCAGGCGCTGCGGCGCGAAGCCCAGCAGGATCGGATCGTCGCGGTAATATACCGCCTCGATATCGACCACCGGATTGACCCGCCCTTTCTCCGTATAGGTGCCGGTCCAGTCGCCGAACGGGCCTTCGGGCTCCAGCCGGTCCGCATCCACGTAACCCTCGAGAACGATTTCCGCATTGGCGGGAAACGGCAGGCCGGTGACGCGGCCTTTCACAACGTCGATCGGCTTGCCGCGCAAGGCGCCGGCGACATCGAACTCCGAGACGCCCTCGGGCACGTCGGCGCCGCCCATGATGAAGGTCAGCGGGTCGCCGCCGACCACCACGGCCACCGGCATGCGCTCGCCGCGCGCGACGTACTTCCGCATGTGCAGCGCCGCGTGCCGGCCCGGCAGCACGTTCTGGCTGACCGTCCGCTTGCCATGCAGCATGACCCGGTAGGAGCCGAGATTGATCGACCCGGTCTCGGGATCGCGGGTAACGTGATAGCAGCCGGTGCCGATATAGCGCCCGCCATCCTTCTCATGCCAATGGGGCGACGGAAAAATCTCCAGATCCACGTCGTCGGCCAGCATGACATTCTCGAAAACCGGGCCGTCCGCGACTTCGTTCGGCGGGATCAGCCGGTCGCTCTCCGCATAGACCCGCGCGAAGGCCTCGCTGAGCGCGACCTTGTCCAGATCGGTCGGGAAGCCCAGCGTCATGTTCTTGCGCTTACCCCCGAACATGTTGACCAGCACGCGCGACCCCGCGAGGGCGCCCGGCACATCGCCGAACAGCACGGCGGGCGCGGCGTCGTCATGGCTGACCAGCTCGGCCGCCATGCCGATTTCCTCCTGCCAGGACGCGCCATCGACGCGGCGCAACTCTCCCAGCCGCTCCGCCTCGGCGATCCATTCGCGCAGATCGTCGTAGGGCACGAGGTGCTTCAGGTTGCCGCCCGCCGCTTCCGCTCCCTCGGCCCCGTCGCCACCGTCCTTGTGTTTGTTCGCCATGAATTCCCGCCGGTTGATGCGCCGATTATGACGCCGGTCCGGCGGCGTTGTCACGCGGGCGGACGCGGCGGCTGGCGCGGTGTTCATCTCCGACGATAGAATGCGGTTACGGCGGCGAACCACACGGGAAGAACCTCATGCAGCAAAAGCCTCTCGACGGCATCCGGGTCCTCGACCTTACGCAGATCTTTCAGGGCCCCTACGCCACCTTCCTGATGGCGCTGGCCGGGGCCGAGATCGTCAAGGTGGAGCCGCGTGCGGGTGAACGCATGCGCCAGGGCGTGGGCGCCAAGACCACGCTCGCCTTCGCCATGCTGAATTCGAACAAGAAGAGCCTGACCCTCGACCTCAAGCATCCGCGCGGCAAGGCACTGCTGAAATCGATGGCGGAGAAGGCCGACGTGTTGGTCGAGAATTTCGCCGCCGGCACGATGGACCGGCTCGGCCTCGGCTATGACGTGATGCGCGAAATCAACCCCCGCCTGATCTACGCGTCGGGCACCGGCTACGGCCTGAGCGGCCCGGATAAGGATCTGCTCGCCATGGACCACACGATCCAGGCGGCGAGCGGCGTCATGAGCATCACCGGCGAGGCCGGCGGGCCGCCGGCGCGGGCGGGCGGCACGCCCTGCGACATCATGGGCGGCATCCACCTCCATGCGGGCGTGTTGCAGGCCCTGCTCGCGCGCACCCTCACCGGCAAGGGCACGCGAGTCGAGACGGCGATGATCGAGACCATGTACTTCACCCTGACCAGCGATCTCGGCGCCTATCACCGCACCGGCAAACTGCCGGAACGCCGGGGCGACAAGACGCCGGCGAACACAGCGCCCTACGGCCGTTACCGCTGCAAGGACGGCTGGATCGCCGTGATCTGCGTCAGCGAGGCACAGTGGGAACGCGTGCTGGAAGTGGTCGGCCGCGCAGAGCTGATCGGCAATCCGGACTATGAGGGCCGCGAGAAACGGCACGCCCGCGAGGCGGAGATCAACGCGATGATCGAGGATTGGTGCCGCGATCTGCCCCGTGACGAGGCTTTCGAGACATTGCGGAAAAACCGCGTGCCGGTCGCGCCCATCCGCACGCTTGACGACGTGCGCGCCGACCCGCACATGCACGAACGCGGCATGCTGAACTGGGTGAACCACCCGGACATGGGCGAGATCGTCCTGCCCAGCTCGCCGATCCGGCTGTCCGAGTTCCCGCCGGAGGATCTGGAGGTGTTTCCAACGATCGGCGCGGACAGCCAGGAAGTCCTGCGCGACTGGCTGGACTTGAGTGACACGGAGATCGCCGGGCTGCGGAAAGAGGAAATCATCTGAGACCGCATGTATGCCCGTGCGGTTTCCTGCTGTGCTATCAATTCAATCATGGAACTCTTGAGAATAATCTTGTGGCTACCGGGGTTGGTGGCAACATTCTGGCGGACACCGGCGCAGGCGATCTTCTCGGCGATTATCCTGTTGGCTTTAGGATTATCGCCCCTCGGGTTTTATATCCAGTATTCGTTCTCCACCTGGGCGGGGTTGTGTCAAGGTGGCGACTGTAATTTGCGGTATTTTGAAGAATACTTCGAATCACTGATTCCTTTATGGCAAGCAAGTTGCCTCGTTTTATTATGTATAACCTGGGGGGCATTGTCTGTTTTTTTATGGATATTGTTCTTTTTGTTCGTTATTCGAATTTTCTTTCTTACACTTGTCAGCATGGTCAATTTAGTTCGCCGGTAGCGGCTAACGTGTCGCGCGGAAACAGCGGTACCGGGCAGACGCGATCTTCCCGGCCACCGCCCCCTCTCAAAAGCACAGCCCCGAGACTGGCGAGCGAATGCGTGTCAGTATTTCGCGCAAAACCAGGAGAAAAATGATGCTCGACATCACCGTTGACGTCCGCGACCGGCGGAAGCAGTTGAAGACCGCGCTCGCATCGGGCGAATTGCAGCGCTTCGCGGGATCGTTTTCCCCGTTCGTCGCGCGCCTCTGCGAACAGATCGGCTTCGACGGGATCTATATCCCGGGCGCGTCTTTGGCCAACGATCTGGCCCTGCCCGACATCGCGCTGACCACGCTCACCGAGGTCGCAACCCGCGCCCAGCAAATCATCCGCGCGACCAATCTGCCGACCGTGCTGGACGCGGACACCGGGTTCGGGCCGCCGCAAAGCGTCTACCGCACGGCGTACGAGATGGAAGCCGCCGGCGTCAGTTGCATTCACATCGAGGATCAGATCGAACCGAAACGCTGCGGCCATCTGGACAACAAGGTCATCGCCCCGGTGGAAACCATGATCCAGCGCATCCAATCCGCCGTCGACGGTCGCCGCGACCCGAATTTCATCATTATGGCGCGCACCGACGCGCGCTCGGTCGAGGGGCTGGACCGTGCTATCGACCGAGCGCGCGCCTATGTCGATGCGGGAGCGGATGCGATCTTCGCGGAGGCGATGCATGACGAGCATGAGATCGAGGCGTTCCGGGCCGCCATCGCCGCCCCAATCCTGGTCAATATGACCGCGTTCGGTCAGTCCAAGCTGCTGGCCGCCGATCAGCTGCGGTCGCTCGGCGTCAACATCGTCATTTATCCCAACACCGCCTTCCGTCTGGCGATGAAGGCGGTCGAGGATCATATGCGCCAATTATACGAGGAAGGCACCCAGACCGGCTTCATCGACAAGCTGCAAGAGCGCACGCGGCTTTACGAGATCCTAGGCTACGCCGACTACAACCGTTTCGACGAAGACACCTTCAATTTCGAGGTTCCCAAGGGCGATGGAACGACCGGCGGCCAGTTCTAGCGGAAATTCCAGGCCAAACAGGACTGCCCTATCATCGGACCGGGAATACATTCACAGCAATAGCGCTGGACATCGCGGCTCTAAGGCCTAACTCTGTAATGATCGGACCGTCGCCTGGGATGATCTGCATTTGCGCGCGGCTGACGGCTCATATTTAACGGATTGAAAATCATTACCGATTCCTCCCGAACCGACGATTCAGGCGTCGTTCCGGGCGCCTGGGCACGGCGCCTGAAAGCCTTCGCGCGGCCGAGCACGGCGCGCGGGCTGTTGCAGCTGACCGTCACGGCGGTGCCGCTGATCGCGCTCTGGGCCGCCATGGCGTGGAGCCTCGAATACGGCTACTGGATCGCGCTGCTGCTGGCGGTGCCGGCGGCCGGCTTGGCGGTGCGCCTGTTCATGATCCAGCACGATTGCGGCCATTATTCCTATTTCCGGACGCGCTGGGCCAATGACTTACTCGGGCGGATGATCGGCCTTTTCACGCTGACGCCGCATAAATACTGGCGCGACGCCCACTCGATCCACCATGCGTCTTCGGGCAATCTCGACGCGCGCGGGATCGGCGACATCAATGTGCTGACGGTCCGCGAATACGTGGCGCTTCCATGGTGGCGGCGCCTCGCCTACCGCTCCTATCGCAACCCGATCGTTCTTTTCGGCATCGCCCCCACCTATGTTTTCGTCCTCAAGTATCGGCTGCCGCTTGATCTGCTTCGCAGGCGGTGGCGGCTGCTGCCCGACGTGATGCTGAGCAATCTGCTGACCGGGCTGATCATCGTGATATTGAGCCTGACCATCGGATTCGGCACCTTCGCCATGGTGCAAATTCCGATCACCCTGCTGTCGACGACCATCGGGTTGTGGCTGTTCTACGTGCAGCACCAGTTCGAAGGCACCCATTGGGCGACGGAAGGCGATTGGGACTTTCACAGGGCGGCGATGGAAGGCAGCTCGTATTTCCATATGCCGGGCGTGCTGCGCTGGTTCACGGCGAATATCGGCGCGCATCACATCCACCATCTGTGCAGCCGGATCCCGAACTACCGCCTCGCCGCATGCCTCAAGCGCTACCCCGAGCTGCGACTGATGAACCGCATCACCCTGTGGCAAAGCCTGAAATGCATACCGCTCACCCTATGGGACGAGGAGCAGCGCCGCCTCATCAGCTTCCGGACCGAGAAGCGGCAGCGCAGAGCGTCCGAAGACCGCCCGGCGGCGTAAGGGAGAGGCCCGACGTACCGCCGAAGTCAAACGTTCAGATACATAATCAGCGCCATCGTCAACGGCACCGCCATTTTGTTGGCATACCGCGCGACGATGGCGATCTTGTCGTTTGTGATTGCGGTGCCGGCGGCCGCCGCGTCCAGGATCGGCCGGACCTCTTTCCACATCAGGTGAACCTTTAACAGTTCGCGTTTGATTTCAGGCGTGGCCGCCGCCAACAGACCGATCTCGGGATCGCCAAAGATCAGTCCATTGATCGTCTGGTCGAAATCCTTCGTTGATCGGGCCAGCGTGTGCCTCTCCTGCATTGCGTATTTGCTATAGACCGCCATCATGAGTTCCCGAAGCACAAGCTGTGCACTTGCGCGCAGCCGTCCTGTCCCGTTGATCGTGGACGACAGAATTGAATGGTGGCGGCCGCCATTGACGAAGTACCGATAGGAATTGACCGTCTTTTTCAATGCATCGGTCGTACTTGCATGGCTTGCCGTGAGGGCGATTATCTCCGTCCTTGAAACCTTTCCGGACGCGACGATCTTTCCAAAGATCGCGTCGTATCGCCGCCATTCCAATTCCGTTTTATCGAGCGTTTCGAGTATCTTCGGCTCTGTCGTGGGTCTCAGGCCGAGACGGGCGTTTCCTTCTAGAAGATTCGTTTGCATTTTGCCGAAGCGATCCCGCGACCAATGGATGGATTTCAGCCTGGGCGATGCATCGATTTCAAGAATCTCAAGCAATGCGCTGTTGGTCATCCGCTCGATCAGAAGCAATTGACGCTCGGCCAGAGTGAAGGACTGAATATTACGGGGCTTTACCGCCGCCGCAGCTGGCGCCTGCGCCGCCGCCAGAATCAGGATGATGGCAGAGACCATGCCGGCAATTTTCGAAATTTCCCTGACCGGATTTACGCACATCGCCGTAATCCCCTTTCGGTCCCTGTGATCGGAGAATGCCGGACAAGCACCGTTCAAGGGGTCCCTCGCGGACCCTATCGATCCAACCATTCTATCGCGCCTTGGAAACGAGAGGTTGCGCCTTGGAATCGAGAGTCGCCCAAACGATTGCCTCGACATCGACACCGACGGTAATGGCGCCGATCACTTTTCCGGTCGCCTGATCGGTGATTGACATACTCAGCTGCGACTGAAACGTCTGCGTCGACTCGTCCAACTCCACTTCGTCGATGATCATGGCGTTCGGACCGACCAAAAAGGTTTTCCGCCACTTGGCTTCGTCCCCCTGCCAATAGTCGGATGTGACGTCGCTCTGGCCAACGTTCAGGCCGCGATTGTCCATTATGAATACCTCGGTGACGAGGCCCTGCTGTTCCTTACTGACTTTCGCCAAATAGCGTGAAAGGTCATTGCTCAGCACCCGATTGATCAACGGTCGATCGGCCGAGGCGGTCTCGGCGCGCCATTGCTTGTCCTTGGCGATGATTTCATCCTGGCTCAGGCTAGCGTGCAGCGCATTCTGCACCTTGATCGCTTCGACGACGGTCGGATTGCTGACCCACGCCGTGACGGTATTCTCAGCGAAATCCCGGATCGACGGTTCATGCGGGCCGGCGGCCGAGGCCGCGGTTGCAACGGCAACTCCCGCGCATATTGCCGCGGCACACAAATAAACACGCTGGGACTTCATCGTCTGCTCCCCGATATAACCGGTGATAGAGTGATTGCTAATAAATTCTCTCTCTTAAAAGTTGTATAGAAGACGTATTAATAATGCCTTAAATAGGATCGTGTTCCTGGGGGAGATGTATAGAGGCGCGCGCGGAAGCAAATTTCCGCAGAAAGCTGAAATCCCTAAAGCTCGCCATTGCGCTCTCTCGTCGTTGGAAGGATTTATGTAAATATTCGGCCCGATTATTGAGCCAACGCCCTCATCAGCGCCAACCGCACCTTGGACCGAATTTGAGCCTTGCCCATTGCCGATACCGAGGACGCTGCCAAATCCGCCGACCAAGCTTATCTGGGTCATCTCCTTATTATCTCAGTCCTATTGACACAAATCTCCGGGCAACCGCGGGCCCTGCACCGACATCACCTGCATGGGCAATACTGCCCATTTACCGATTTGATCCTGCAATCCATACTACGGCGTTTCTCCTCTCGGGGTGGAGCCGTGCGCCTTCGTCGTGTCAACCAAGGCAGTGGCAATTTGGCCATCCTGGGCGGCCGGCGGGCGGGAACTTGCAAGGCAGGATGTCGTGGCGGTTGGATAAACCGCCAGTACACTGCTTAATAAAACAAGGGGGTATAAAGTCACATGTTTAACCGTGTATTCAAAAGAGATAATCGGTGGTTCATTCCATCAATCCTTTGTGTTCTCGTCGTTATGGCGGCGGTCGGCGGCGCGGCGATCGCTGTCGCGCAGGCTCAAGGGACGGGCGGGACAATGGCCGCGGAGGTCGAAAAGGTAGGCGGCGCGGCCCTGAAATTGTTCGAACCGGTCGTGAAAACGGGTGTTCACGGATTCTTCGAACTGCTCGACAAGCAGAAGTTCATTTTCCTGCTCCTGGCGTTGGGGATCGGTTATCCTCTCGGCAAGATTTCAGTCATGGGGATCTCTTTGGGCTCGACGGCCGGCACCCTCTTGACAGGGATCGCCTTCGCGCTCACCGCGAAATTGGCCTTCGACATAACGTATAGTATGCCCGGCCTGGTTTCGACGATCTTCCTGCTGATGTTCATGTATGCCCTCGGCCTCAAAGTCGGTCCGCAGTTCTTTTCGGGCCTCAGAAGCGGCGGCATGGCATTCGTCACCATCGGAATCGTGGTTTGGTCGCTCAACTGGCTGATCGTAATGGGTGGGGTCAAACTGGTCGACATGGCTCCCGGCTTCGGACCAGGCATCATCTCCGGCAGCTACACCATCACCGCCATCATCGGTGTCGCAACCTCGGCGTTGCAGAGCGGCGCCTACACGCCGGCTGGCGGGATTACCGCCGAGCAGATCGGCGCCAACATCGCTGCCGGCTATGCGGTCAGCTACGTACTTTCCAGCGTCGGTATCATCCTGCTGATCAGATACCTCCCCGCCATGTTCGGTCGCAACGCGATCGAAGATGCCAAGGCGGCCGAAGTGGAATTGGGCGGCGGCGCGACCGACCCGGTGCCCGGCGCAGCCGGTTCTCTCACCCTTGGGTTCTCGCCGCTCGACATCCGTGCTTACAAACTCGAGAACGACGAACTTGCGGGTCAGACCATCGATCAGCTGTTTCAACAATATCCGCACGCGCCGATCCTGCGGGTGGTGCGCGATGGCCATGCCATCGAACCGGAGGAAAACCCGACCCTGCAAAAGGGCGACATCATCACCGTGCGATCCGATGTCGAAAGACACATTCTACGCGGTCAGGCGGTGGTCGGCCCGGAAATCGACGATCCCCTGGCCCGCGACATCGCGCTGGAAGCCGCCGATCTGCGCGTCGGCTCCAAAGATATCGCCGGAAAAACCGTCGAGGAGTTGCGTCCCCTAGTCGGTTTCGGCCTTCATCTCAACGCCCTATTCCGTCAGGGCAATCAGATTCATGTGGGACCCGACACCGTCATCGAATTCGGCGATGTCGCGCGGGTCGTGGGACCCAGCTCGTGCATCGATCGCACTGCTGCGCTCGTCGGTGGCCGTCCGATCCGGGAAACGGGGTTGACCGAGGTGATGTACATGGCGATCGCCATGGCCATCGGCTACCTTGTCGGTATCCTCTCGTTTACCGCCGGCGGCATTCCCTTCGCACTGGGAACCTCGGCCGGCTGTCTGCTGGCGGGCATTTTCGTCAGCTATTTCCGCAGCCGTAATCCGGAGTTCGGCGGTCCGGTCGATGAAGGCGCCCGCAGCTTTATCCAGGACATCGGTCTCAACATGTTCGTCGCCGTGCTGGCGGCCAACGTCGGTCCGAAAATCATCCAGTCCTTCCAGGGCACGACGGTGATCTGGATTGCGGTAATCGGCACGCTGGCGGCATTGGTGCCTCCGTTCGTGGCCTTTGTCATCGGGATCAAGGTGTTCAAGATGAACTCGATCGTTGCCGCGGGAGCTGCGGCCGGCGCGCGCAACAGCACGCCGGGCCTGAATGCGATCGTTGCCGAATCGAAAAGCGCCGCGGCGGCGGCGGCCTATCCGCTGACCTATGCCTTGACGACGGTCCTGGCCCTGATCGGCGGTTACGTCGCGATGATCTTGTCGTAACGAGCTCCTGCTCGCGGCAAGGCTGTGATTGCCCGGACGGATCGGTAGCGATCGATCCGTCCGGGTATTCTTGTTATATTTTCAGCATTTGACGGTGGAGTTTTCGTGGATGTCTGAAGACCGTAAACCGGTGCGGATCGCAGTCAATGTAATGCGCGCGCGGCTGACGGTGGTCGGCTTCAACCTCACCATCATCGCGCTCCAGCTCGGCCGGCTCGGCGAAATTCCCGGCGGCGTCGAGTTACCGACCTTGGCCCGGGCCATACACATCGAATCGAGCGTTGCGTTGCTCACGGCAATGGGACTGTCGGTGCTTGCGATGATCGCCTTCATCGTTTCCTGCGACTTCGATTTCGCCGGCACCTGTGATCACTGGACCTTGCTGGCCGGCGATTTGTTAATGTATGCGGGCCTGGCCCATAGCGTGGCCGGATTCTTTGGCCCAGTGGTACTGGCGATCGACCAGATCGGTCTGGACTCCGAACAACAGATGGCGACGCTGGCGACGGCCCAAACAGCCGTCGCGATCGTCGGCGCCGCCGCATGGCTGGCCGCGATGTATGTCGGTCCCGCTGTCTCGCTGTTGCGCTCGCCCTTCGGCCGCCCTGCCACCCTCGCCCTGGCGGCCGCGTACTTGGTGCTCGTGGTCCTGTTCGCCTATGTCAGCGCGCAGGCCGTAGAGCTCGAAATAGCGCGCGACCCGAAGAGTCCCAAGCCGCCCACCTCTGTGCTCAAGGAACTATTTCAGCCGCTGCGATGGTAAGCGTTAAAGATGGCGGTTGCGGCTGGGAGAAGCTGATTATTCCGGCCGCACCCCAGGCTGCGTCGCGCTTCGGCTGCGGTCCGCGCTAGAGATAGGGGCTCGTCGCAACCTCAGGGCTCCGGCCCCACTGTATCGGCAAGGGCGCTTCGATTCGCCGCCGTGGTTGATCGGCATCGACGAAGAAACGCCGGTCCTGCAACGCTGCAAGCGCAAATATACGGCTGTCCGTGGGATTGTTAACGCGCACCAGGCGCACATGAGGTTGGTGACCGTGTGGAGCTACGAATTCAACAACTTGCCAAACCCAGTTCGTCGAGTTGGTCTTGCGCAGCAGGTCACCGACATACACGTCTTTAACCTTGCCTTCCATGATACACCTCTCCGTTTGTTATCGCAGACGCATGGAGAGCGCCCGCTCATATTGCTTATCCAATTAACGGCTTTATTATTAACGCCGCCCCGCGACACCTGCATAGTAAATCCGTAGTAATCAGGAAGAACGAGAGCTATGCTTATCGAATAAATCGGAAAATTAAATAAATTATGCCGAATTTCTGATAAATTTTACTTGAACTTATTGTCCGTACTATTAATTTGCACAATTTTTATTCGCAGAGAGGCACATTAAAAGTCCCTGGTCTGCCTCAAAAATAGAAATAGCTGAACGGCATTTCCCCTGCGCCCGTCTTAACCCAACCGGCACGGACTATCGTAACCGGCCAAACATGCTGCCGATCGCACTTAAACAAACATGCTGCCGATCGCACTTAAAAAAGACGCTCACCGTGGTATTGAATGTGGGATTAAACCGGAAGCTATTGAATATTATATATAATTGACAACAAATTATGGATGTATGGTGGCGGAGGGAGGGGGAATCGAACCCCCGCAACGGTGTTACCCGTTGACGGATTAGCAATCCGCTGCATTACCGCTCTGCCATCCCTCCATTCGGAAACGCCGCAGC
>CAYYBI010000381.1:0-9178 GCA_964469835.1 uncultured Rhodospirillaceae bacterium | reverse complement strand
AACGGCTTCGTCGGGCGCATAGAGGGTGCCGTTGAACTCGCCTTCCGCGTTGTTGACCATGCGGGTGATTTCGTCCGCGGCTTCGTCTGCTGCGTGCGGCGAATTTGCGTAGGCCACGATTGCGGGCCCGCATTCGGCGATGTCCGCGGCCGGGAAGCCCGGCGTAAACGACAGGCTGTAGACGCCCGGCGACACGCGCTCCAGCGCCTTGAGGCGCTCGTAGATCGAATTGGCCGGCTCGATCATCGAGCACTGCCATACCAGCGGGATCAGGAAGGGCGGCCGTCGGAGGGTTTTTGCCGGTGCGGCACCATCCTGCAGAATGCGATCGAGCAATTGGGCCGCGCGTCGCCCGGTTTCGGCTGGATCCACATGCGGATAGGTTCGATACGCCACCAGGGCCGTCGACAGGTCGACCATCTGCTGGGTCATGTTGCAGTGCAGGTCGAGCGAGGCGACGATCGGGATATCCGGACCGACGACGTCGCGTACGCGCCGCAACAGCTCGCCTTCGCCATCCTGATAGCTCTCCGTCACCATAGCGCCGTGCAGGCAGAGATAGACGCCGTCGATTGGCAGCGCCGCGCGCAGGTCTTCGAGGATCCTGCCGGTAATCGTATCGAAGGCGCGGTCGGTGACATGGGCCGACGGCGTGGCATTGGCCCAATGGGTTGGAATCAGGTCATAGCCCTTGTCGTGCGCCTGCTCGATGAATCCCGCGATCGAAATATTGAGGCCGGTTGTTTCCTCGATGATTTCGGCGCCACGCGGTGCGCGGGGGCGGCCGGGACAATTCTCGAAGTCCTCCAGATCCGCCTTGACCGGCGCAAATGTGTTGGTTTCATGGTGGAACCCACCGATGGCGATCCGTGGCATGCTTGCATTCCCGGGCTACATTTCAGGGTATCCGGCCCGAATCTACCACATCGGATGGCAAGCACTAAGACGGATTTTGCGCCGGTTCGGCGACACTCTACAGGGGCCTCCGACAATGGGGTTGGCCGAGAAATTTGTGCAGTGCTACTGAGTCGCTACACTGTTCGCCGGATAGAGACGACAGGAAGGTTACCATGGCTTACGCAGAGGCAGAGGGCGCTAGGCTCTATTTCGAGGAAACGGGGAGCGGATTTCCGATCGTCTTGGTGCATGAATTCGCGGGCGACCTCAGAAGCTGGGAGCCGCAAATCCGGTACTTTTCGCGCATGTATCGCTGCATTGCCTACAATGCGCGCGGCTATCCGCCGTCCGACGTGCCGGAAGAGACGGCGCTCTACAGCCAGGATATCGCCACCGATGATATCGCGGCGGTGATGCGGGCGGCGGAGATCGACAAGGCGCATGTGGTCGGCCTGAGCATGGGCGGTTTCGCGGCCTGCCACTTTGGCCTGCGTTATCCCGAATTGGCGGCCAGCCTGGTGATTTCCGGTTGCGGCTATGGCGCACCGCTCGACCGGCGAACGGAATTCGCCGAAGAGGCCGAAGCCGCCGCCGACAAGCTGGATCGCGAAGGCATGGAAAAGATGGGTCAGGTGTATGGCGCCGGGCCGACTCGGGTGCAGTACGAGAACAAGGACCCGCGCGGCTATGCAGAATTTATTCAGCAACTCTGCGAGCATTCCGCCAAGGGCTCCGCCAATACGCTGCGTGGCGTTCAGGCGCGCCGCCCGTCGCTGTACGACCTCGAAGCCGAATTGAGTGCGATGACCGTGCCGTCGCTGCTGGTGATCGGCGACGAGGACGAGCCCTGCCTCGACGAGAACGTCTATATGAAACGGGTGATTCCGGGCGCAGGCCTTGTCGTCATCCCGAAGACCGGCCATGCCTGCAATCTGGAAGAGCCGGAAGCGTTCAACGCGGCGCTGCGGGAGTTCTTTCTGCGCGTGGAACAGGGGCGGTGGGATTTGCGCGATCCCCGGTCGATGAACAAATCGATGCTTTATACGGGCGCGGAAAAATAGGCACGGCCGGTCGGGCGGTTACGCACTGCGTCTTGCCAGCGCCTGCATGCGTTTGAGTGCGCGCCGCAGGTCGCGGCGGTAGGGCACGACCTCCTCCTCGATCGTGTGGCGCGGCGAGGCCTTATAGTTCTCTTGCGCCCATTGCCGCTTTTGCGCGATCGCCGCGCGCATTTCATCGTCCGATGGTAACACCGCGTTGCCCAGTTCGATTTCGCGTATCCAGCGCGCCTGGTATTCGTAGATCATGTTGAGCGCGGTGTTGGTGTTGAACATGCCCATGAAATAGAGCCCCGGAAGGCCGGGCGGCGCGATGCGTTGGTACAGGTCGATAGTGTTATCGACGACCGGCAACACATCCGGCGACAGGTAGGGCAGGTCGATCAAGTAACCGGTCGCGGCGATCAGGGTATCGAACGCCTCCGCCGAGCCGTCGACAAAGTGGATTGTCGTGCCGTCGATCCGGTCGATCCCCTGTTTTACCTCGATACGCCGATAAGCGATGTGGCCGACCACGTTGGCGTTGCTGGTGACGTGCGCGCGTTCGGTAAGCGGCTTGAAGCCCAATTTCGTCATATCGCCATGCACCGCATAGGTCATGAAGCGGATCAGCCGTGAGCGCAGCCAGTCGGGGATCCAGTCGCGCTGCAACTGGTTGGTGATGTCGGTGAAGGGCAGGCCGAAGAACAGTTTCGGCAACACCTGAACCCCTGAGCGCGCCACCAGCACCGTGCGCGGTGCGGTGACGCAGACGTCGCTGGCGATGTCGCAGCCGCTGTTGCCGACGCCGATGACGCAAATCCGTTTGCCGACGAAATCTCCGGGCTCGCGATAATAATGCGAGTGCACATACTCGCCGGTGAAATCGTTCTGGAACATCGGCACGTGCAGCGGCTTGGTCAGGTGGCCGGTGCAGGCGATCACCGAGTCGAAATTCAGAATTTCGCCCTGCGCCGTCTCGACTTCCCAGCGCGGCGTGTCGACGTTCTGTGTGAATGCGGGCCGCACGGCGGCGATCGGCGTCTTGAAGCGAATGCGCGGCGTCACGCCGAAATGATTCGCGTATGAAGTCAGATAGGCGTGCATGTCGCGGTGGTCGGGAAACGCTTGCACGTCCGGTGCGAAATCGTAATCGCGAAAATGCGTAACGCCCTTCGACGTGTTGATGTGCAACGTGCGGTAACAGGACGAGCGGCCGTTGTCGTTTTGGAAACACCACAACCCACCGATTTGCGTGCCGATTTCGAAGATCGTCACGTCGAAGCCCGCCTGCAGCAGATATTTGCTGACGCACAGCCCGGACGCGCCGGCGCCGATAACGGCGATGCGTTTTGCAGATGCGTTGGTGTCGGAAAGCAGCGCCGCCATTCTCAAGGCTCCAAAACCGAGTCATTCAAGGTGTGGCACCGAGTTTCGCCCAGCAGTTCCGATGAATCAAAGCACCGTGTGCGTCGAGCGTTTGTGTCCGTCGCCGGGTTGATGTTCAATTCCGTTTGAGAGTTCGAAGGACGAGCGGAGGGAACCGGCAATGGCGATTTCATTACGTGAATTGACGCCTGCATTGGGCGCCGAGGTAAGCGGCATCGATATCGCGGCGGGTATCGAGCGCGATACATTTCAGGAAATCAGGGATGCCTTCGAAGAGTATTCCGTCCTGGTGTTCCCCGGGCAGGATATTGACGATGCGCAACAGGTCGACTTCAGCCGGCGTTTCGGCGCGCTGGAGGAAACCTACAAGCACGCCGGCAACCAGAATCGGAGCGGTTTGGTCGTGCACATCACCAATGTCGAAGCCGACGGTTCACTGATACCGCCCGACGATGACCGTATCCGGTTTCGCCTCGGCAACCGGCTTTGGCATTCCGACAGTTCGTTCAAACGCGTGCCGGCGACGGCGTCGCTGCTGTCCGGGCGCGAAGTGCCGCCGGAAGGGGGGCAGACCGAGTTCGCCAGCCTGCGCGCGGCCTATGCCGCGCTGCCGAAAGCGCGCCGTGACGCGTTGGAGGGAATGGTGGCGATCCATCATTACGCGAATTCGCGGCGCAACGAGAAAATTCAGGTGGCGAAGCCGGACGAGGATCGGCGTCTGCCGCCGGTGCCGCAGGCCGTGGTGCGATCGAACCCGGTAAACGGACGGAAGGGGCTCTACCTCGGCGCGCATGCGGCACATATCGTCGGCATGCCCGAGGAGGAGGGCCGGTCGCTTCTGGAAGAGTTGCTGGCGTTCGCGACGCAACGGCAATTCGTCTACAGCCATGTGTGGCGGCCGAAGGATCTGGTGATGTACGACAATCGCTGCGTGCTGCACCGCGTCTGCCCGTATGAGGTGACGAAACACCGGCGCGTGATGCATCGCACCACGGTGGCGGGGGTCGGTCCGACGGCTCAGATGGGAGCGTGAAATCTCCCGAGTCGGCGAATTCGCGTGCCGGAACTACCCATACCTCGGCTATTTCTCCGGTGGTCCGCAATGAATAGGTAGACGGTCTTTTCGTGGTATTTCCGAACCGTTAGCCCAATATCGATTGCGGCAACCCGCTTTTGCCCTTTTAACCGGGACACGGCCTCGGGCAGTATGTGGCGTCCGAAGCCGCGAGGTTAGGGGGCGGGTTTGGTGTCGAGATCGCGTTTGCCGGAATTACCTTTCGCCGCACAAGTCGATGCAAGGCGGCGTAAACGGGGTCAAGCCCGACTGCCACCATCGATCCGAGTGGTTCAAGGATGCCGCGAGTCGCTCGATAATAATAAGGGTACCTGGAGGTCCCAATGAAACACAGAATAGCCAAGTTCCAAATTGGTCAGATCGTGCATCATAAGAAATACGGGTTTCGAGGCATCATTTTCGACGTCGATCCGGAGTTCGCCAATTCGGAGGAATGGTACGAGGCGATCCCCATGGAGTCGCGTCCGCGCAAGGATCAGCCCTACTATCATCTGCTGGCCGAAAATAACGATAAGACCACCTATATCGCCTATGTCTCCGAACAGAACCTCAAGCACGACGACAGCGACGAACCGATTCTGCATCCCGGCATAAGCGACTATTTCGATGGGGTGGAAGACGGCTGTTACGTGTTCCGGCAGAAGTCCAACTAGCGTTCGCTGCGCGACGATTCAACATTCGAACCGTTCCGCCGTGCGTCTTTGCCTCCGGTCAGGGGTGACGTAGAGTCGCGCATGTCCAAATCGAAACGTTCACCCTCCGGCCGCCCCTATCGCGACCTGCAGGAACACATGCAGGCGCTCGACACGGCCGGCCTGCTGGTGACCGTTGATCGGGAAATCGACAAGGACCGTCACATGCACGCGCTGGTGCGCTGGCAGTTCCGCGGCGGCATTCCCGAATCCGAGCGCAAGGCGTTTCTGTTCACCAACATCGTCGACGCCAAGGGCCGCAAGTTCGACATGCCGGTGTTGATCGGCGGTCTCGCCGCCAACCCGGCGATCTATTGCATCGGCATGGGCGTGCCGCGGGAAGAGATCGGACCCGTTTGGGACCGGGCGATCGCCAATCCGATTGCGCCGCGAATTGTCGAGACCGCGCCATGCCATGATGTGGTGGTGGAGGGCGATGCGCTGGCCGGGGAGGGCAACGGCATGGACGCCCTGCCGATCCCGATATCGACGCCGGGTTTCGACGCCGCGCCCTACCTCACCATGACCTGCTGCATCACCCGCGACCCGGAGACCGGCACGCAAAACATGGGCACCTACCGCGCCGGGCTGAAGGCGCCGGACCGGCTGGCGGTACGCATGGCGACCCGGCCGGGCGGCGCCGAGGGGTATCTGCATTGGCAGAAATACCAGGCGCGCGGTGAGAAGATGCCGATTGCCATCGTGCTCGGCGCGCCGCCGCCGGTGGTCTACACCGCGCCGCAGAAGCTGCGTATCGGGCAGGACGAACTCGCGGTCGCCGGCGGCATCGTGGGTGCGCCGATCGATATCGTGCGCGCGCGCACCGTCGACCTGATGGTCCCGGCGGAATCGGAGTTGGTGATCGAGGGGCTGATCGACACCGAGTATCTGGAGCCGGAAGCGCCGTTCGGCGAATCGCACGGTCACATTGCGCTCGAAGCGTACAACATGCGGATGCAGGTCACGGCGATCACCCATAAAAGCCGGCCGGTCATCCCGTCGATCGTGTCGCAGGTGACACCGAGCGAATCCAGCGTCATCAAGCGGGTCGCCTACGAACCGCTGTTTCTCGCCCATCTGCGCGACGACCTGGGGATCAAGGGGGTGATGCGGGTTTCGATGCACGAACCGCTGACCAATATTCGCAAGGTGGTGTTTATCCAGGTGGCGCGCGGCATGGTGCGCACCGAAATCTGGCGGGCGCTGTATGGCGCATCGATGCTGCAAGCGGCTGTCGGCAAATACGTTATCGCCGTCGACGAGGATATCGATCCGGACAATCCCGACGCTGTGTTCTGGGCCATGGGGTATCGCAGCAATCCGGCGCTCGACGTGCAAATTCTGCCGCACCGCAGCCGCGGACACGGGCCGCGCGGCAGCGGCGAGGATGATTCGACGATGCTGATCGACGCCACGCTGAAGGGCGACATGCCGCCGGTCGCCTTGCCGAAAAAGCAATACATGGAAGAAGCGAAGGAAATATGGGAACGGCTCGGCCTGCCGCCGCTGACGCCGCAGGCGCCCTGGCATGGCTATTCGCTCGGCGACTGGACCGACGAATGGGACGCGGCGGCGGCGCGCGCAGTCGACGGCGGTTATCTGGAAAACGGCCGCCGCACCGATCAGCAGATCCGCAAGGGCGTGCGGCCCGAAACGCCGGTGCGTTCTGTTGCAGCGGATGACGAGGGCGGGTCATGAGCGCCAAGTCCGGAAAAGCGCGCGGCTACCGCGATTTGCAGGAACATCTTGCGGCGCTGCAAGAAGCGGGGCTGCTGGTCACGATCGACGAGCCGATCGACAAGGACCGGCATCTGCAGCCGCTCGTGCGCTGGCAGTTCCGCGGCGGCGTGCCCGAATCCGAGCGCAAGGCGTTCCTGTTCACCAACGTCACCGACGCCAAGGGGCGGCGCTACGACATCCCGGTTCTGGTCGGCGCGCTGGCTGCCAACCCGGAAATCTATTGCATGGGTATGAGAGTCGGCCGCGACGAGATCGGCGCGCTGTGGCAACGCGCGATTGCTCATCCGATCCCGCCACGTGTCGTCACCGAAGCGCCGTGCCAGGAGGTGGTGATCGACGGCGCGGCGCTGCAGGGCGAAGGCAACGGCATGGACGCCCTGCCGATTCCAATCTCCACGCCGGGCTTCGACGTGGCGCCCTATCTCACCATGACCGCGTGCATTACCCGGGACCCGGAAACCGGCACCCAGAACATGGGCACGTATCGCGCCGGGCTGAAGGCGCCGGATCGCCTCGCGGTGCGCATGGTGGTGCGGCCGGGCGGGGCGGAAGGCTATCTGCACTGGCAGAAGTATCAGGCGCGTGGCGAGAAGATGCCGATCGCCATCGTGCTGGGCTGTCCGCCGGCGGCGATCTACACCGCGCCGCAGAAACTGCCGATCGGCCTGGAAGAATTGCATGTCGCGGGCGGGCTGGCGGGCGAGGCGATCAATGTGGTGAAGGCCAGGTCGGTCGACCTGATGGTGCCCGCCGAATCCGAACTGGTGATCGAAGGGCTGATCGATACCGAATACCTTGAGCCGGAAGCGCCGTTCGGCGAATCCAGCGGCTATGTGGCACTGGAAGATTACAACATGCGCATGCAGATCACCGCGATTACGCGCAAGGCGAAGCCGGTGCTGCCGTCGATCATCTCGCAGGTGACGCCGAGTGAATCCAGTGTCATCAAGCGCGTCGCCTATGAGCCGCTGTTCCTGTCCTACTTGCGCGACGAACTCGGCATCAAGGGCGTCGTCCGCGTCGCCATGCACGAACCGCTAACCAACATTCGTAAGGTCATCTTCGTGCAGTTCGAGCGCGGCGTGCCGCGTACCGAAATTTGGCGCGCGCTCTACGCCACCGCATCGCTGCAGGCGGCCTGCGGCAAGTTCGTCATCGCGATCAACGAGGATATCGATCCGGACAATGGCGACGCGGTGTTCTGGGCGCTGGGATACCGGGCGAACCCGGCGCTGGACGCCCGCATCCTGGAATATCAAAGCAAGGGGCAGGGGCCGAAGATCGAGCGCGGCGTCGAGGATGAGTCCGCGTTGCTGATCGACGCCACGCTGAAGGCCGACATGCCGCCGCTGGCGCTGCCGCGGCCGCAATTCATGGAAGAAGCGCGGGAAATCTGGAATGAGCTGGGCCTGCCGCCGCTCAAGCCCGAATCGCCGTGGCACGGCTACGAACTCGGCCGCTGGAGCGACCGTTGGGAGGCCATAGCGAACCGCGCGGTCGCCGGCGACTACCTGGAAAACGGCCGAATCAGCGACCAGCAGAAACGCAAGGGCGTGAAGCCGGAGACGCCGGTGCCGGACGATCTATCCTGAGTGCGATGTGACACCGCCATAGGTGACGCCCGATATCTGCGTCATTTCCGGTTTCCAGGTGATCAAATCGTCATGGCAAAGCTGGTTGAGGTGATGGTGACCGCAGGCGCGGGCGAGAATTTTCATCAGCTCGATGCTGCTCTCGAAAAATCGGTTGAGTTGTTCCGCGGAACTATCGACGATCAGGCGGTTCATCAAGTGCGGTTTCTGGGTGGCGATACCGACCGGGCAATTGTTGGTATGACAGGCCCGCATGCCGAGGCAGCCGATCGCCTGAAGCGCTGCGTTGGAAACCGCGATGGCATCGGCGCCGAGCGCCAGCGCCTTGATGAAATCGGCGGGTTTGCGGAGCCCGCCGGTAATCACGAGCGTGACGTCCTTGCGGTCAAGCTGATCCAGATGCCGCCGGGCGCGGGCGAGCGCCGAAATTGTCGGCACCGAGATGTTGTCGCGAAAGATGATCGGCGCCGCGCCCGTTCCGCCGCCGCGGCCATCGAGGATGATGTAATCCACGCCGACATCGAGCGCGGCATCGATGTCCTTTTCGATATGCTGCGCGGATAATTTGTAGCCGATGGGAATGCCGCCCGTGCGGTCGCGCACTTCGTCGGCGAATTCCTTGATTTGCGATACCTCGGTCCATTCCGGAAAACGCGCCGGGCTGACCGCCGGTTCGCCTTCCTTCAGGCCTCGGACCTCGGCGATCTTCCCCGTCACCTTGTGCCCCGGCAAATGTCCGCCGGTGCCGGTCTTGGC
>CAYYBI010000380.1:0-15033 GCA_964469835.1 uncultured Rhodospirillaceae bacterium | reverse complement strand
GGGCCGATGTTACGGGTTGCAACGGGATTCAATCAATCCCCGGCCTTGTGAATAGGCCCTTCGGTTGACAGGGCTTTGTTAATCGGTGAGCATTTTTGAAGATTAAAAAAGAATTGGAACCATTCGTGGGTGATTTCTCATCGAATGGACGAATGCAGCGCGGCCTCCCCGGTCCGCGTCCTCTGGCGAACTATACAAGAATGGGAGCGAACTGATGACTCAAAGGAAATTCTCGGCGCGCGTTAACCGCCTGCCGGGCCGTCCTCTCTGGCTGGCTGGCACTGCAATTGCTGTGGCAGCCGCGTGGGTTCTCGCGGCCGCGCCGTCCGCCAAGGCGCAAGAAAAAATCGTGACTGTCGTGCTGTCCGAAGAGCCCGAGGGACTGGATGGCTGCAACTCGAACCGCTCGACTGTCGGGCGGGTCGCAAAACAAAATATCGTCGAGACGCTGACCGAGATCGACGCCAAGGATGGCAGCATCACGCCCCGGCTGGCGTTGTCCTGGGACAAGGTCAATGACACCACCTGGCGCTTCAAGCTCCGCCAGGGCGTCAAGTTTCATGACGGCGCGCCGTTCAATGCCGCAAATGCGGTGAAGGCGATCGCGCGGACCATGAGCACGGGTACAGGCAAGGCGCGCGGAACTGGCGGCCTCGACTGCGAAACCCGTACCAAATCCTTCGGCGACCTGAAGATCGTCGGCAAGGCGATCGATGAATACACGCTGGAGATCAGCGCCAACAAGGCGGTGCCGATCCTGCCGACCCGGATGGGCGTGGTGTCCCTGTCGTCGCCGAATACGCCGACCGACAAACTGGTGCTCAACCCGATTGGCACCGGCCCCTACAAGTTCGAAAAATGGGTGCCGGGGCAAGAGATCACCGTCAAACGGTTTGACGGCTATTGGGGCGAGAAGCCCGTGGTCGTAGGCGCGCGCTACGTCTGGCGCACCGAATCGGCCGTGCGGGCGGCGATGGTAAAGGTCGGCGAGGCCGATATCGCGCCGAATATCGCGGTACAGGACGCGAACGACCCGAGCATGGATTTCAGCTATCCGAACTCGGAAACCACGCGGCTGCGCATCGACGTCACCCGGCCGCCGTTGAATGACAAGCGGGTTCGGCTGGCGTTGAATTACGCCATCGACCGCGCGGCGATCCGGGGCAGCGTGCTCTCAAAAGATGTCGAACATGCGACGCAGATCGTCGTGCCCAGCATCAACGGGCACAATCCGACTCTCAAGGTCCGGCCTTATGATCCCGCGAAGGCGAAGAAGCTGATCGCGGAAGCCAAGGCTGCCGGCGTGCCGGTCGATAAGGAAATCGAGATCGTCGGGCGCATCAACATCTATCCCAACGGCACCGAAACCATGGAAGCGATGATGGCCATGTATCGGGCGGTGGGGCTGAAGGTGAAGCTGCGCATGCTCGAAGTCGGCGAATGGCTCAACATCCTGACCAAGCCCTACGCCGAGGACCGCAAACCGGTTCTGCTGCAGGCGCAGCACGACAATAACAACGGCGATGCGGTGTTCTCGATCTTCAATAAGTTCGCCTGCGGCGGCGCCCAGTCGACGGTTTGCGACAAAAACCTGGACAAGCTGATCTCCAAGGCATCGACGCTTTCGGGCGACGAACGCCGCAAAACCTGGCAGGAGGTCAACCGCATCATCTACGAAGACATTGTCTCGGATGTCTGGATGTATCACATGGTCGGATATTCCCGGGTTGGCAAACGGCTCAATTTCAAGCCCAGCATCTCGACCAACAGCGAACTGCATCTCGAGAAGATGAGTTTCAAGTAGGACCGTTAACGTCCATATTCCGGCAACCCGGCAGTGCGAGCCGGGTTGCCGGCTCCTTTTCCAAATACGGGTCCGGGCTAAATGGGGGTATTGGCCATGCGATCGGATGGATGCCTGACACTCGACGAAGGCGTGCCGCTCCGGATGGCGGAGAAGGACTTCGACGGCCCGGAAGCATGGCGCGGTTCCGACCTTGCGCCGGAGGACTGGACCGTATCGCTTGATAAGCCCGCGATCGCCGAATTGGAGAGCGTCGTCGCACGGCTCCGGAAACATGCCTTGCCGACTCTGATGCTGACGCCGGGAATGTTCGATCTGGCGGCGGTCCGTGCGCGTGTCGCGGAGGTGAAATCCCGTTTGTCCGACGGCCGGCGCTTTGCGGTTCTGGATCGCCTGCCGCTGGACAATTGGACGCTGGAGGAGGCCAAGCGGGTTTACTGGCTCGTCGCCCAATTGCTGTCGCAGCCGGTGGCCCAGGAGTGGAACGGCATGGTGTTCAAGGACGTGGTCGATTCCGGCACCGACTACGATTCCGGGAATGAGCGCGCCGTGACCAACCGAGCGCTGCTCTATCACATCGACAATTCAGGCAACATTGCGCGGCCGGAATTCTCCAGCCTGCTTTGCGTGCATCCGGCCATGTCCGGCGGCGGCCTCAGCCAGTATTGCAGCGTCTACAGCCTGCACAACGCGCTCTGGCGGGCACATCCCGATCTGCTCGACCGACTGTATCGGCCGTTTTACCACGACCGCCAGGGCATACAGCCGCCGGGCGAGCCGGGCGTCCTGATCGCGCCGGCCCTGACCTATGATGGGGTGCGGCTGCAATGCCGCTACTCCAGCAACAAGATCCGCGGCGGCTATGCCAAAATGCAGGAGCCCGTGGACGCCGAGGGCGACGCCGCGCTGGACGCGGTGATCGATATCATCCAGCGGGAGAATCTCGCGGTGGAATTCGCCTTGGAACGGGGGCAGATCTTTTTCTACAATAATCTGGAAGGCTTGCATCATCGATCCAACTTTACCGACGATCCTGATCCGCAAAAGCGCCGGCACCTGATGCGTATCTGGTATCGCGATCACGGCCAGCCCTTTTTCGACGGATGATCGGCAATGCTGCGCATCGCATATGGGGGAGCGAATAGATGACGGCCTATCTCGGGCGCCGCGCGCTGCATAGCGCGATCGCATTGATCGGCCTGGTCCTGGCCGTGTTCTTCCTGGCCCGTCTAACCGGTGATCCGACCAACTTGTTTCTGCCGATTGACGCATCCTTGGAGACGCGGAAGGAATTCGCGCACAAGCACGGTTTCGACCGTCCGGCGATCGAGCAGTTCTTTAGTTTCCTCGAAGACGTTTCCCGCGGTGATCTGGGATATTCCATGCGCAAGCAGCGTCCCGCGATGGAGCTTGTGCTGGAGTCCTATCCGACCACGTTGAAGCTCGCCGGCCTGACCATGGTGCTGGCGATCGGGCTCGCCGTGCTGGTTGGGGCGATCGCGGCCTACCGGCCGGGCGGGGTGTTCGATCGAATAGGCAGCATGGCGTCGCTGGCGGGCGCCAGCGCGCCCGATTTCTGGGTGGCGATTACCGGGATTCTTCTGTTCGCGGTAAGCCTTCGCTGGCTGCCGACCTCGGGATTGGGCGGGTTCCCCTATTGGATTATGCCGATTGCCGTGCTGATGCTGCGGCCGTTCGGTCTCTTGGTGCAGGTGGTGCGCGGCGCCATGCTGGGGGCGCTGTCCTCGGCCTATGTGAAGACCGCGCGGGCAAAGGGGGTCAGCGAGCGATCGGTCATCTTTGTCCACGCGTTGCGCAATGCCTGCCTCTCCATCGTGACGGTCGCGGGCGATTTGGCAGTGGGATTGATCAATGGCGCGGTCATCGTCGAGACCGTGTTCGGCTGGCCGGGAGTCGGCAAGCTGATGGTTGATGCGGTCATACAGCGCGATTTTCCCGTCGTACAGGCATCGATCATGGTCACCGCGACGGCCATCTTCATGCTCAACATCGTGATCGACCTGCTGTACGTGGCGCTCGATCCCCGCATCCGCCACCAATGAGCGGGGACAAGGGAATGGCGCCGATCATGGCCGCGGCGACCGCGGAACAGGAAGCCATCATCCTGCGCCAGCGCCTGCCGTGGTGGCGTCTGCTGATGCGCGACCGCTTCGCGCTGGTCGCGGCGTTGTGGATTGTCGTGCTCCTCCTCTGCTTCTTGTTCGGACCGGAGTTGTTCGGCAAGGCGGCGAACGCGCTCAACCTGCGCGCCCGCAACCTGCCGCCGGGATCGGTCGAGCAGGGATGGATGATGATCCTCGGCAGCGATGCGCTCGGGCGCAGCATGCTGGCCCGCCTCATCGTCGCCAGCCGCAATACATTGTCCGTGGCGCTGACGGCCGTGATCCTGGCGATGGTGTTCGGCGGTGTCCTCGGCTTGATCGCGGGTTATATCGGCCGCGGGATTGGCCACGTCATCATGCGGTTCGCCGACATCGTGCAAAGCTTCCCCTCGCTGTTGCTGGCGGTCGTGGTGCTGTACGTGCTCGAACCCCGGGTCGGCAATCTGGTGATCGTGCTGGCGATAACGCGGCTTCCGGTTTACCTCCGCGTGACCCGTGCCGAAGTGCTGGAAATCAGGGAACGCGTCTTTGTCGACGCGGCGCGCGCGCTCGGCGGCAGCCGTTTCCATATTTTGAGCCGCCACATCGCGCCGGTGGTCGCACCGACGCTGCTGACCATCATGACCGTCGATTTTGCAATCGTCATGCTGGCGGAGTCGGGGCTCAGCTTTCTCGGCATCGGCATTCAGCCGCCGGAAATCACCTGGGGCTTGATGGTGGCGCAGGGCCGCAATTATTTGAACCAGGCTTGGTGGCTCGCCTTCCTGCCGGGCGTCGCCATCATGCTGGCGACGCTATCCGCCAATGTCCTGTCCAATTGGCTGCGCATCGTTACCGATCCGGTGCAGCGCTGGCGTCTCGAAACGCCGAGAGACACCGATGACTGACAGCGCCGAAGTATTGCTCGAAGTCACCGACCTGCGGGTCGAGTTCCGCACCGGCCGTGAAATCGTTCATGCGGTCAACGGCGCCGGCTTCCGCGTTGCGACCGGCCAGACGGCAGCCGTGTTGGGCGAAAGCGGGTCGGGCAAAAGCGTCAGCGCCTCGGCGATCATGCGTCTGCTGCAATCGCCGCCGGCTTTCGTCACGGGCGGGGAAATCCGTTTCAAGGGCGTCGATGTTCTGGCCATGCCGATACACCAATGGCGCCGGCTGTGCGGGCAGGAAATCGCCATGGTGTTTCAGGACGCGTTGGCCTCGCTCAACCCGGTCTTCAGCGTCGGCTGGCAAATCGCCGAACAGTTTCGGGCGCATGGACAACACTCTGGCGGCGAGGCGGTTGAGCGCGCGGTCGAGCTCTTGGCGCGTGTCGGCATTCCCGATCCGGCGAACCGTGCGAAAGATTACCCGCATCAGTTTTCCGGCGGCATGCGCCAGCGGGTCATGATCGCCATGGCCATTGCGCTTGGACCGGATTTGTTGATCGCCGACGAGCCGACCACGGCGCTGGACGTTACCGTGCAGGCGCAGATCATGGAATTGCTGGAAGGCCTTCGCGAGGAGACCGGCATGGCGATCGTGCTGATCACCCATGATTTGGGTGTCGTCGCCGATGTCGCCGACCAGGTGGCGGTGATGTATGCGGGCCGGGTGGTAGAGAGCGGCCGGGTTCAGGATGTCCTGGGCCGGCCGGCCCATCCCTACACGCTGGCCCTGCTGGACTCCGTGCCACGGGCGCTCGGCAAGGGCCAAAAACTGCGGCCGATTGTCGGGTCGCCGCCGGATATGGCGCGGATACCGCAAGGCTGCGCCTTCCATCCCCGCTGCCGGTTTGCCACCGAGCAATGCCGCGCCGAGGCGCCGCCGCCGGTTGCCGTGGTCCCCGGACGGCTGGCGGAATGTCACCACGCGGAGGCCGTGTTTAATGACCGCTGAAGCGAACACCGAAAGCGACCGGCCAATCCTGGAGGTACGCGGACTGGTGAAGCATTTTCCGATTGGCAGCGGCCTCGCCTTGCGACGGCAGTCCGGAGTCATTCGTGCGGTTGACGATGTAAGCTTCGACCTGCGGCGCGGCGAAACCATGGGATTGGTCGGCGAAAGCGGTTGTGGCAAGTCGACCGTTGCGCGCACATTGCTGCGGCTCGAGGAACCGACGGCGGGTGAGGCGCTGTTCCATGGCCGCGACATCTTTTCGGCGGCGGAAGCTGAACTGAAAGATATGCGCCGTCGGATCCAGGTGATCTTCCAGGATCCCTACGCTTCGCTAAATCCGCGGATGCGGGTGGCAGATATCATCGGCGAACCCTGGGTCATCCATCCCGACATCGTGCCTCGCTCCGAGCGGCCCGACCGGGTGCGCGCGCTGTTGGAGAGCGTCGGCCTTCGCGGCGAACATGCGGATCGATACCCGCATGAATTTTCCGGCGGTCAGCGCCAGCGTATCGGCATAGCGCGCGCCATGGCGCTCAATCCCGAAGTGCTGATCTGCGACGAGCCGGTGTCCGCCCTCGACGTGTCGGTGCAGGCACAGGTCGTCAACCTGTTGGAGGAAATTCAGGAACGCTTCGGCATTGCCTATATCTTCATCGCTCACGATCTTTCGGTGGTACGTCATATGTCGCATCGGGTCGCGGTCATGTATCTCGGCCGCATCGTCGAAACTGGCGACGAAGAACAGGTCTACAACCGTCCGCGCCATCCTTATACCAAGGCGTTGCTTTCCGCCGAACCGACGCTCGATTTTTCGGGTACCCGCAAACGCAAGCGCATCATCCTGGAGGGTGAAGTGCCCAGCCCCGCGAACCCGCCCTCCGGCTGCCGGTTTCGAAACCGTTGCTGGAAGGCTCAAGATATTTGTGCAGGCACGCCGCCGGCGCTGGAGGAGGCGTCTGAATCAGGCCACCGGGCCGCGTGCTATTTTCCGGAAGACACGCTGCGGTAGTATACACAGATGGATTTAGGCACAGGCGGACGGCATCATGCCCGGATTGATGCGTAAGGGAATACTCTGAGAATGGCGGAAGAGTTCGATTTTATCATTGTCGGCGCAGGGTCGTCCGGCTGCGTCCTGGCGAACCGGCTCTCGGCGGACGGGCAATACCGGGTGCTGCTGCTGGAGGCCGGCGGCGAAGACAAGCACCGTTGGGTCCACATGCCGATCGGCATCGGCCGCATGTTGACGAATCCGAAATTCGTCTGGCCATTCCGCACCGACAAGGAACGGGAACTGAAGGATCAGGATGTCTACTGGCCACGCGGCCGCATGCTCGGCGGATCGAGTTCGGTCAACGGCATGATCTATGCGCGCGGCGCGGCGCATCGGTTCGATGATTGGCGGGACGGCAACAACCCCGGCTGGGGTTACGACGACGTCTTGCCGTACTTCAAGAAGATCGAGGACCGACCCGGCGGCGATCCGGCATGGCGCGGGCAGGGCGGGCCGCTCACCGTCAGCGACGGCGGCTACCGCGACCCGCTGTCGCGCGCCTTCCTCGATGCAACGGTACAGACCGGGACCTTCGAGAATCCCGACTACAACGCGGAACGGTTCGAAGGCGCGAGCTGGCTGCAATTCTCGATTCGCAATGGCCGCCGCTGTTCCGCCGCTGTCGCGTATCTGCATCCCGCCCGGTCGCGGCCGAACTTGGAGGTTCGGACGAATGCGCTCGCAAGCCGGATCCTGCTGGAGAACAAGCGCGCCGTCGGTATCGTCTATGATAAGGATGGAGAGCGCCGGATTGCCGAAGCGCGGCATGAGGTCATTCTCGCGGCCGGGCCGATCGTGTCGCCGAAGCTGCTCGAATTGTCCGGCATTGGCGGCGGCGACGTGCTGAAGAAGTTCGGCATCGATGTCGCGCACCATCTGCCGGGGGTCGGCGAGAACCTTCAGGATCATGTGCAGAGCCGCATGACCTATGAAACCAACGCCAAGGTCACGATCAACGATATCCTGAACAGTCCGGTGCGGGGCGCGATGGCTTTGTTGCGCTATCTGGTGTTCCGCGACGGGTTGCTGTCGATCTCCGCGCCAACCGTGCAGGCGATCATGCGCAGCGGCGACGATGTCCCGCATCCGGACATGAAACTTCAGATCGCCTTGGTGTCCGGCAAGGACCGCTATGCGCGCAGCAAGGAAATCGGCGTCGATCCGTTTTCCGGGTTCGCGCTGGGCATATTCCAACTGTATCCGGAGTCGCGCGGGTCGCTGCACATCAATTCGACCGATCCAGCGGACCCGCCGCAAATTAACGCCAACTACCTGACCCATCCGACCGATGTCGAGGTCCTGCTCCGCGGCATGAAGATGATCCGCGAAATCGCATCGCAGCCGGCGATCGCGCCGTTCATCGTGCGCGAGGTGCGGCCCGGTCCCGACGTTCGAAGCGACGAGGCAGTGATGGATTACGCGCGGCAATCGGCGCAAACCTGCTGGCATCCGATCAGCACTTGCCGGATGGGGCGCGGCGATCAGGATGTGGTCGACTACGAACTGCGCGTCCACGGTATGGAAAATCTGCGGGTCGTCGATTCCTCGATTATGCCCAACATGCCGTCGTCGAACACCAACTCGGCGTCGTTGATGATCGGCGAGAAGGGCGCGGATATGATCCTGGCCGGCGCCGCCTGAAATTCGGGAGAACCGTCATGCGTGTCGTCATCGCGATGATGAAGCACGAAACCAACACTTTTTCGCCGGTGCCGACGCCGCTCGAGAGGTTTGCCCGCGGCTTCCCGCTGCCGCCGCGTGGACAGGAAGCATACGAGGCCTACAAGGGTACCGGATCCGCGATGGGCGCGTATATCGATCTCGCCGAACGCGAAGGATACGAGATCGTAACGCCGATCGCGGCGCAAGCCTGGCCGAGCGGGCCGGTCGAGGATGCGGCCTATGCCGCGATCACCGATGCGATTTGCGAGGCGGTCTCGGCCGGATGCGATGCGGTGATGTTGGACCTGCATGGAGCGATGGTCACCGAAAGCCTGGAGGATGGCGAAGGCACGCTGCTGGAACGGCTGCGGCAAATCGCGCCCGGCATTCCGATCGCCAGCGCGCTCGACATGCACACCAATCTCTATCCGGCGATTGTCGAGAATTCGACGACGCTGGCGGGGTTCCAGACCTATCCGCATATCGACAATTACGAAACCGGCATGCGCGCGGGCGAGCCGCTGATCAAGCTGTTGAAAGGTGAGGCGCAGCCGACCCTCGCGTGGGGCAACCGGCCGATGCTGCCGCATGTGATGCGGCAGGGCACCGATGACTTCCCCAACAGCGATCTGCAAAAACGCGCCCGGGAGATGGAACAGGGCGAAGCCATGGCCGCGACCTTGTTTACCGGATTTCCCCACGCGGACATCCGGAATGCAGGACTGAGCGCCGTCGTGGTGACCGATAACGACCCGGAATTGGCCGCCCGGTTGCGCGACGAATTGCTCGACAGCGCGTGGGACAATCGCGAGGCCTGGGTTTACCAGATCGAGCCGTTGCAGGAGTCGATTGCCCGCGCCAAGACCATCACCGACGGGCCGGTGGTCCTGCTCGACCATTACGACAACGCGGCGTCCGGCGGGACGATGGATACGATGACCGTGCTGGGCGCGATTCTCGACGCGGGGCTGGAGGATGTGGCGGCGTTTGCGATTCACGATCCGGCCGCGGTCGCTACCATGATCGAGGTGGGGATCGGGGCTACCGTCACGCTGCCGCTCGGCGGCAAGGTGGACATGCCGTCGATCGGGCGGGTGGGAGAGCCGCGAACGGTGACGGGAACAGTGAAGCTGATTTCCGACGGCAAGTATCGCAATCGCGGTCCGGCGTCGGCTGGCATCTTGATGGATATGGGGCCTACCGTTGTGCTCGATACGGGCAAGGTCGAGATTGTCGTTATCTCGCGCCATCAGGAACCGAACGATCAGGGGTGCCTGCTGAGCCTCGGCATCGACCCGACCGAGAAACGCTATCTCATGCTCAAGAGCCGGATCCATTACCGTGCCGGGTTCAAGCCGATTGCCAAGGAAGTGATCGAATGCGCCGGGACCGGCGTTTGCACGTCGGATTACGGACAGCTCAATTTCGAAAAGGTACGGCGGCCGATTTATCCGCTCGACCTGATTAACGATCCGCACAGGCCTGAAACGGACCGGTAGGCTATAAGCGCTCAGACGGCGTCTTGCATATATCCTGAAATCACTTCGAGAAACGGGGCTGCGAAGTCGCGCAGCTTGGCGTCGCCGACGCCGTGAACGGTGGCGAATTCCTCTTCGGTCCGGGGTTTGCGGCGCGCCATATCCGCCAGTGCGCGATCGGCAAAGATCACATAGGCGGGCACACCGCGCGTCTTGGCGAGGTCGCGGCGCCGTTCCTTGAGTGCATTGAACAGCTCGGCGTCCGGCGCCGACAGATCGGCCGCCGCGGGCGCTGTCTTCTTGCCCGGGCTTTTCAATGCGTGGTTTTTGAAAGTGTCTTCGCGATATTGGAAGGACTCAGTACCGTTGAGAAAACCAACCCCCTTATCCGTCAGGCTCAAGCCGCCATATCCCTTGATATCCAGTTGCAGAAGCCCGGCGGCGACCAGTTGCCGGATGATCGAGCGCAAATCTTCCTTGCTGGTGGCGCTGCCGATGCCGAATTCCGGAAGGCCGGTATGCCCGAATTTGCGGGTCTTTTCGGTATCCGCGCCCCGCAGCACGTCGACCAGATGCGCCGCGCCAAACCGTTGTCCCGTTGCCTGGACGACCGACAGGATTTGCTGCCCGACCGTCGTTCCATCGGTCAGGACCGGCGGGTCTTGGCAGATATCGCAATTGCCGCAGGGCGGTGTCGTCTCGTCGAAATAGGCGAGAAGCGCCTGCCGCCGGCATTCCGGTGTTTCGCAATAGGCAATGAGACTGTCCAGGCGTTTGTGTTCGCGCCGCATGTGTTCTTCGCCGCCGTCCTCCTGGTCGATGAACATCCGCCGCATCCGAATATCGTCCAGGCCATAGAGCATATGGGCGTCCGACGGGAGCCCGTCCCGGCCGGCGCGGCCGATCTCCTGATAATAGGATTCCATGTTGCCGGGGAGATTGGTGTGGAAGACATACCGCACGTCCGGCTTGTCGATGCCCATGCCGAACGCGATGGTCGCCACCATCACCGTGCCGGGGTCGGTCATGAAGGTATCCTGATTGGCGATCCGGAGGGATTTGTCCATGCCCGCGTGATAGGGCAGGGCGCGGATACCGTGCTCGGCCAGGAAATTCGCCGCTTCTTCCGTTTTCTTGCGCGACAAGCAATAGACGATGCCGCACTGGTCTTCCCGCGCTTGCACGAATTCCAGCAATTGGGCTTTCCAGTTGCGGCGCATTTCGACGGCGAGGCGGATGTTCGGCCGGTCGAAACCGCGGACCACGATCTTACCGTTGCCATCGAAGAGCTTCGCGGCGATTTCGATTCGCGTGGTCTCATCCGCGGTGGCGGTCAGCGCGGCGATCGGAACGCCGGGGAAGTGCTCCTTGAGTTGCCCCAGTTGCTCGTATTCGGGACGGAAAGAGGGTCCCCAGCGTGAGATGCAGTGCGCTTCATCGATTGCGATCAATTGCACCGGAAGCTTTGTCAGCGCCGCCATCATCCGGTCGGTCATCAAGCGCTCGGGGGAAATATACAGCAGCGGCGACTCGCCCGCGGCGGCCCGGCGCCAGCTTGCAGCGTTGTCGTTGTAGGACCGGGACGAATTGATTGTCTCCGCCGCAACGCCGGCAAGCCGAAGCGCCGTCACCTGATCTTCCATCAGGGCGACCAGGGGCGAGACGACCACGGTCAGGCCGCCCCGCAGCAACGCCGGAATCTGGTAACACAGTGATTTACCCGATCCGGTCGGCATGACCGCGAGGACGCTGGTGCCGTCAAGCAGCGCAGCCAGCACTTCCTCCTGACCGGGGCGGAAGGAGTCGTAGCCGAATTTGCTTTTGAGGATCGACCGGGCGTCGGCGTTGACGGCGGGCGATGGCTGCAAGGCGGCCGGCGCAATTTGATCGTCTATTGAAGTGGCGTCTAGGACCGGATCCGGATCAACGTGACTCAATGCTTCCCCCCGCGCAGATGTCGGCGGACCATACAACGGTGTGACGGCGACGTCATCGGTCATGCGTCCGGCGGGAGACGAGGCCGCGAAACGCCGCAATTGCGCGCCGTTTTCATTTTACGTGCCTGGGTTTTGGTTGCGGCCAATCCGGGTATGATGAGGAAACCGGTCGCCGATTCGGCTCCGTCGAATGTTCCAGGGCGTCACAGTGCGGGAAAGCGCAATCCATGACCCAACAGCCGAATTCGGATCAGCCCTTGCTGTTCACGCCCGTCACGATCCGCGGCGTCACCGCGCGGAATCGAATCGTCGTCTCGCCCATGTGCCAATACGCGTCCGACGATGGCGGTCCCGGCGACTGGCAGTTCATGCATCTTGCGCGTCTGTCGGTGGGTGGTGCGGGCATCGTCTTTGGCGAGGAGACAGCGGTAGAAGAGCGCGGTCGCAAGACTTACAAATGTGCCGGCATTTATGACGACAGCCATATCACTGCCTATCGGCGGATAACCGATTTCATTCGCGCACAGGGCGCGGTGCCGGCCATTCAGCTCGGCCATGCGGGCCGCAAGGCATCGTGCCACACGGCGGTCCGGAATTGGGAGCCGCTGTCCGATGCCGATGCGGCGGACGGCATACCCCCCTGGCAGGGTCTGGCGCCGAGTGCGCTCGATCAATTGCCGCGGCGATACCTGCCGAAGGCGATGGACCGGGACGATATCCGCATGGTTCTGGATGCCTGGCGCGACGCGACACGGCGCAGCGTCGATGCGGGATACGACATTTGTGAAATTCACGGGGCGCACGGCTACCTGATCCATCAGTTTCTGTCGCCGGTCAGCAATCAGCGTAACGATGCCTATGGCGGCGACCGGGCCGGCCGCATGCGCTTTGCGCTCGAGGTGGCGGAAACGGTGCGCGCCGCCTGGCCGGCCGACAAACCGTTGTTCTTCCGGGTGTCGTCGGTCGACGGTGTGGGCGGCATGTGGACCCTCGACGATACGCTCGCCCTGGCACGGGAACTCAAGGATCGCGATATCGATCTGGTCGATTGTTCGTCCGGTGGCATCATGGGTGACACGGAAATGCCGATGGTACCGCGCGTGCCGGGGTATCAGGTGGGCTTCGCCGAACGGGTGCGGCGCGAGGTCGGCATCATGACGATCGCCGTCGGCGGGATCACCGAGGCGGCGCAGGCGGAAGGTATTTTGCAAGATGGCAAGGCCGATCTGGTTGCGCTCGCCCGTGAACTGCTCTGGAATGCGGATTGGCCGGCGCATGCGGCTAAGGAATTGGGCATCGATGACCCCTACGGTCAGATGCCGCTGGAATACGCCCATCGGCTGCGCCAGCGCGACGCCGCCAAGGAACTACCGATCAATCAGGGCGGTGAGGAAACACGGGCGGCGATGCGCGCGCATTTAGGAGAAGGCCATGGGTGAATTCGCGGTTGGGCAGGCGGTGTCGCGGCTCGAAGATCCGCGCTTGTTGAAAGGCGGCGGCCGCTTTGTCGATGACATTGTTCTGCCGGGCATGGCATTCGGCCACGTCCTGCGCTCGCCCCATGCCCATGCACGGATCAAGTCCATCGACACGGCGGCGGCGCAATCCGCGCCCGGCGTTCTGATCGTCCTGACCGGCGCGGACTGGCGCGCATCGGGCTTCGGCGATCTGCCGACCGGCGGTGGTCGGACGCGGCGCGACGGGTCGCCGATGTATGTGCCGCGCTACCCGGCGCTGGTGGAAGACCGCGTCCGCCGGGTCGGCGATTATGTCGCCTTCGTCGTGGCCGAAACCCGCCATCAGGCGATGGACGCAGCCGAATTGATTTCCGTCGACTATGAAAGCCTGTCGGCGATTACCTCGACCGAGGAAGCGCCCGAACCGGGCGCGCCGCTCGTATGGGAGGATTGCCCCGACAACATCTGCTACGTGCACCGGGACGGCGATGAGGCGGAGACGGAAGCGGCCTTCGTGGCGGCGGCGCATGTCGTCCGGCAAAAGATGGTTATCAACCGGGTCAGCGCCAACAGCCTGGAGCCGCGCGGCTGTATCGCACAGTTCGATGCGGGCGAGGGCCGCTATACTCTTCATACGACATTGCAGGGACTGCAGCCGTATCGCGCCTTGCTGGCCGGAATTTTGCACGAGCCCGAGGCCAAGGTCCGCGTGATCACCGGCGATATCGGCGGCGGCTTCGGCATGAAATCGGCGGTGTATAATGAGGGGCCGCTGGCGCTGCTGGCGTCGAAATTGACCGGGCGGCCCGTCAAGTGGATCAGTGGCCGGTCCGAAGCTTTTTCCAGCGATGGCCATGCCCGCGATCATGTCGTGGACGCGGCGTTGGCGCTTGACGGGGAGGGACGGTTCCTCGGCTTGCGGGTCCGGATCGTCGCCGCGCTCGGCGCCTACCTTCAGCTCGGCGCCGAAAGCTCGGCGGTCAAGAATCTCGGCACGCTGGCCGGCGTCTACACGATCCCCGCGATCCATGTCGACGTGACCGGCGTTTTCACCAACACCAACCCGATCCGCGCCTATCGTGGCAACGGCCGGCCGGAATCGGCTTATGTCATCGAGCGGTTGATCGAGATGGCCGCCGACGAGATGGCGATCGATCCGGCCGAACTCCGGCGCCGCAACACCATTCCGCCGGAGGCCATGCCCTACAAGACGGCGCTGACCTTCATCTATGACAGTGGCGAATTCGAAAAGAACATGGATATGGCGCTGGCGATGGCCGACTACGCCGGCTTCGAACAGCGGCGCGAGGATGCGGCGGGACGGGGCAAGCTTCGTGGCATCGGTATCTCCAATTCCATCGAGCGCGCCGGCGCCGAAGGCGTGGAAGGCGCGGAGATTCGCTTCGACCGCAGCGGCAGCGCGACGGTGTTGACCGGGTCGATTGCCCAGGGCCAAGGCCATGCGACGATGTACACGCAGCTCGCCTGCGACCGTCTCGGGCTCGATCCGGCGGACATACACTATATATCGGGCGATACGGACAAGGTGCCCCTCGGCCAAGGGACCTTCGGCTCCCGGTCGGCGACCATCGGCGGCTCCGCCTTTCATCTTGCGGCGGGAAAAAACGTCCCCCAAACCACGC
>CAYYBI010000379.1:0-5978 GCA_964469835.1 uncultured Rhodospirillaceae bacterium | reverse complement strand
GTCGAAGCGACGGTCGAGCGGTTGGAGTATGATCCGAACCGGACCGCATTTATCGCGCTGATCCGCTATTCGGACGGTGAGCTGGCGTATATCCTCGCGCCGCAGCGGTTGCAGCCGGGCGACAAGGTGGTCTCTGGCGATCGGGTCGACGTGAAACCCGGAAACGCGATGCCGCTGAATAGCATTCCGGTCGGGACGATCGTTCATAACGTCGAATTGAAGCCTTTGAAGGGCGGCCAGATTGCGCGTTCGGCCGGCACGTATGTGCAGCTTGTAGGGCGCGACCAGGGGCATGCCCAGTTGAAACTGGCGTCCGGCGAGTTGCGTTTGGTGCGCGGCGAATGCATGGCGACGATTGGCGCCGTGTCGAACCCGGATCAGTCAAACATCAACCTCGGTAAGGCGGGCCGTAATCGTTGGCTCGGCAAACGGCCATCGGTGCGCGGCGTTGCGATGAACCCGGTCGATCATCCCCATGGCGGCGGTGAAGGCAGGACATCCGGCGGCCGGCATCCCGTTACACCATGGGGTAAATCAACCAAGGGCAAGCGCACGCGCGCGCCCAAGAAACCGAGCAATAGGCTCATCATTCGGCGTCGACGGTCGAAGAAGTAGGAACGGGAGTCGGTATCGTGGCGCGTTCTGTTTGGAAAGGTCCGTTCGTGGATGGGTATCTGCTGAAGAAGGCAGAGAAATCCCGCGAATCCGGCCGCAATGAAGTAATCAAGACCTGGTCCCGGCGGTCGACAATTTTGCCGCAATTCGTGGGGCTCACCTTCGGTGTCTATAACGGTCTGAAATTCATCCCTGTTTTGGTGACCGAAAATATGATCGGACACAAATTTGGCGAGTTCGCGCCGACCCGGACGTTCTACGGTCACGCCGCCGACAAGAAGGCAAGGAGAGGCTGACTCCGATGGGAAAACAGAAGATCGAACGGCGGTTGGCCGATGATGAGGCCCAGGCGGTTGCGCGTCATATCCGTGTCAGCCCGCAAAAGCTGAATCTTTTGGCAAAGGCGATCCGGGGTAAGACCGCCGATGCCGCGCTGGCCGAGCTGACTTTTTCGAAACGACGGGTGGCATTGGCCGTACGGAAAACCTTGGAATCCGCAATCGCAAACGCGGAGAACAATCATCAACTCGACGTCGACCGTCTCTATGTCAAGGAGGCGTCCGTCGGCAAGACATTGGTAATGAAGCGAATTCGGCCTCGCGCGCGCGGCAGGGTAGGCCGGATCAACAAACCGTTCAGCAATCTGACGGTTATCGTAAAAGAGCGCGAGGAGGCCGAATAATGGGTCAAAAAGTCAATCCTATCGGGTTTCGACTGGGGATTAACAGGACCTGGGACTCGCGTTGGTATGCCGACCGCGAATACGGGGACCTGCTGCATCAGGATATCCACCTGCGGGACTATATTATGGACCGGCTCTCGCAAGCGGGCATCTCCCGCGTTGTGATCGAACGGCCGGCGAAAAAGGCGCGGATTACCATTCATACTGCACGCCCCGGCGTGGTCATCGGTAAGAAGGGCGCGGATATCGAGAAGCTTCGGCAGGACATCGCGAATATCACCAAGGGCGACGTCACGCTGAACATCGTCGAGATCCGCAAGCCTGAAATTGACGCAAAATTGGTGGCGGATAACATCGCCCAGCAATTGATGCGACGGGTCGCCTTTCGACGGGCGATGAAGCGCGCCGTGCAGTCTGCAATGCGCCTGGGCGCCGAAGGCATTCGGATCAACTGCGGCGGCCGGCTCGGCGGCGCGGAAATCGCACGGACGGAATGGTACCGCGAAGGGCGTGTTCCGCTACATACGTTGCGGGCCGAGGTCGATTACGGCACTGCCACCGCCAAAACCACCTATGGCACGTGTGGCGTAAAGGTTTGGGTGTTTAAGGGAGAGATCCTCGCCCATGACCCGATGGCCCAGGATAAGCGCGCCCAAGAACAGCAAGTCCGCTAATCGAGCCGTTGGTGAATAGGAAGTCAGGAAGAGCGAACGATGCTTAGTCCAAAGCGTACAAAGTACCGCAAGCAACACAAAGGCCGCGTCAAGGGCATGGCCAAGGGCGGAACGGATATCAATTTCGGCAGCTATGGCCTCAAGGCGACGACGCCGGGACGCGTAACCGCGCGTCAGATCGAGGCCGCGCGGCGCGCGATTACGCGGCATATCAAGCGTGCCGGCAGGGTATGGATCCGGGTCTTCCCGGATGTGCCGGTCAGCCAGAAGCCGGCCGAAGTACGGATGGGTAAAGGTAAGGGGTCGCCTGAATATTGGATGTGCCGGGTCAAGCCGGGGCGGGTCATGTTCGAACTCGATGGTGTTGAACACGACATCGCGCGTCGGGCGTTTGAGCTGGCCGCGTCGAAACTTCCCGTGCAGACCCGCTTCGTCACCCGCATCGGCGGTTGAGGAAGATGAGGAGAGAGAAATGAAGGCCGCTGACGTTCGACAGAAAACCGAAGATGAATTGAATGAGATGCTGCTCGATCTGCGCAAGGAAGCATTCAACCTGCGTTTTCAGACCGCGAGTGGGCAATTGGAGAATACCGCGCGAGTTCGCCAGGTACGGCGGGATATAGCGCGCGTCAAGACAACGCTTCACGGGCGCGAGCGCGTGACTCAAGGAGCCAGTTAAATGCCGAGGCGAGTGTTTCAAGGAAGGGCGGTCAAGGACGCAAAGGACAAGACGGTGGTCGTGCGTGTAGAGCGCCGCGTCCAGCATCCCTTGTATAAAAAATTCATTCGCCGGTCGAAAAAATACATGGCGCATGATGAGAACAATGTCTGTAAAGCGGGTGATTTAGTGCGTATTCGGGAATGCAGGCCACTCTCCAAGCGTAAGTGCTGGGAAGTGGTCGGCGAGACGGCTGAATAGCGCGGATCGCGGGGAAGGTAACCATGATTCAGATGCAGACAAATCTCGATGTGGCCGATAACTCGGGGGCGCGCAGAGTCCAGTGCATCAAGGTGCTGGGCGGCTCGAAGCGTAAGACGGCAGGCATTGGGGACGTGATTGTCGTTTCCGTAAAGGAAGCGATTCCGCGCGGGCGTGTCAAAAAGGGCGATATTCATAAGGCGGTAATTGTGCGGACGGCGAAGGAAGTCCGCCGCGATGATGGCACCGCCATTCGTTTCGATCGCAATGCCGCGGTATTGATCAATGCGCAGCAGGAGCCGATCGGAACCCGTATCTTTGGCCCGGTGACGCGCGAACTGCGGCAGAAGCAGTTCATGAAAATCATCTCTCTTGCGCCAGAGGTGCTGTGATGGCGGCGAGGATTAGAAAGGGCGATCGTGTGATTGTCGTGGCCGGCAAGGACAAGGGCAAAATCGGCGAGGTTTTGCGCGTATTCCCGAGCAAATCTCGTGTGCTTGTCGCCGGCGCGAATATGGTAAAACGGCACACCGCTCCCTCACAGGCGAGCGCCGGTGGGATCGTCGAGAAAGAAGCGGCGCTGCATGTTTCGAACGTGGCGCATGTCGACCCGAAGGATGACAAGCCGACCCGGGTTGGATTCAAAATTCTAGAAGGTGACCGGAAGGTGCGTTTTGCAAAACGTTCCGGCGAGGTCATTGATAGTTAAGGGATGAGCCGGAACGATGGCTGAAGAGAAATACATACCGCGCATGAAGCAACACTATATGGAAGTGGTGCGGGATTCGTTGGTTGAGGCCTTTTCCTACAAGAACCAGATGCAGGTTCCGCGCTTGGAAAAGATCATCATCAACATGGGTGTTGGTGAGGCAGTGTCCGACGCAAAGAAGATCGATGCTGCCTGTTCCGATTTGACCGCGGTAAGCGGACAGAAACCCGTGGTCACGCGCGCCAAGCGTTCCGTCGCGAACTTTAAGCTGCGCGAAGGTATGCCGGTTGGCGCGAAAGTTACGTTGCGGCGCGACCGCATGTACGAATTCATCGACCGGCTGGTAACGGTTGCGTTGCCGCGGGTCCGAGATTTCCGAGGGCTATCGCCGAAGAGTTTCGACGGCGGCGGGAATTATGCGCTCGGTCTTAAAGAGCAGATTGTCTTTCCCGAAATCGACTACGACAAGGTGGATACGATTCGCGGAATGGACATTGTGATTTGCACCACCGCGAAATCGGATGAGGAGGCGCGCGTTCTCCTCAAGGGTTTCGATTTTCCGTTTCAAGAATAATTGCGTGTCTTAGGAGCATTGCAGACATGGCGAAAAAGAGTGCTATCGCGAAGAACAAGCAGCGGCAGAGGTTGGCTAAGAAGTTTGCCCCGAAACGTGCGCGTTTGAAGGCGATAGCCAATGATGCAAACGTGCCGGCGGAAGAGCGTTTCAACGCGCGTCTAAAGTTGGCGGAAATCCCACGGAATTCGTCGCCAAATAGGTCGCGTAACCGGTGCGAGCTAACCGGACGGCCGCGCGCGTATTACCGTAAATTCAAACTGTCACGCATCGCTTTGCGTGAGTTGGCGTCGTCGGGTCAAATTCCCGGCATGGTCAAGGCAAGTTGGTAGGAGAGTTGTCGTAATGTCGATGAGCGATCCTCTGGGTGATATGCTCACGAGAATTCGTAATGGCCAGCGGGTGGGTAAGAATACCGTCTGTTGCCCGGGCTCGAGTTTTCGCGCCAATGTACTTGGCGTTTTGGAGCGTGAGGGTTTTATCCGTGGTTTCAGCTGGTCTGAGCTGCGGACCGGAATTCAAGAATTAACCATCGAGCTGAAATATGCCGAAGGTGAACCCGTGATCAAGGAAATCAGCCGGGTATCTACCCCCGGTCAGCGCGTCTATTTCAAGATCAAGGATTTGCCGCGGGTGTACAACGGTCTCGGTATATCCATCCTGTCGACGCCGCGCGGCGTGATGTCGGACGCCGAAGCGCGTGAGGCGAATGTGGGCGGCGAAGTGCTGTGCAAAGTCTTTTAGGAGGACTCGATGTCGCGAGTCGGTAGTAACCCGGTTTCCGTTCCAGATGGCGTCGATGTATCGGTCGCCAGCAATATGCTGACGGCAAAGGGAAAATTGGGTGAGTTGAAGGTTCCTTTCACCGACGATGTTTCGGTTGAAATGAAGGACGGCACGGTGTTGGTAAACCCGACCGGCGCGAGCAAGCGTGCACGGGCGATGTGGGGCACGGTGCGCAGTTTGGTCAGCAATGCTGTTGTCGGCGTGTCCGAAGGATTTACCAAGCGGTTGAATATTACTGGGGTTGGTTATCGGGCTCAGCTGCAGGGTAAAAAGCTGAACCTCCAGTTGGGGTATAGCCACGATATCGTGTTCGATATCCCCGAAGGCATCCAGATCGCACTCGAAGGTGACCGTCAAACGTCGGTGATCGCGGTGAGCGGCTCGGACCGTCAGCTGGTTGGTGAAGTAGCGAGTAAAATACGCAGTTTCCGGGGACCGGAGCCCTTTAAAGGGAAGGGTATTCGGTATGCCGGTGAATATATCCTCCGCAAGGAAGGTAAGAAGAAGTAAGGACGACGGTGATGGCAAAGGCAAAAGATCTTTTCAACCGCCGTACACGGCGAAATCGTTACAACCTCCGTGCGCGCGCAAATGGGCGGCCGCGTCTTAGTGTTTTCCGGTCGAGCAAACACATCTATGCGCAGATCATCGACGATTTGGGCGGCCGCACTTTGGCCGCGGCGTCGACGATGGACGCCGACGTGCAGGGCAAATTGAAGAATAGCGCCGGTGTTGATGCGGCCAGCGTGGTGGGCCAGTTGGTGGCGGAGCGTGCCGGTAAGGCCGGGGTCTCCGAGGTCGTGTTCGACCGAGGCGGTTACAATTTCCACGGTCGTGTCAAAGCGCTCGCGGAAGCGGCCCGTGAAGCCGGATTGCAGTTCTAGAAAGGAACGGAAGTACCATGGCACAAGCACCCCAAGGGCGCGGGCGCGGGCGCGGTCCGAGAGACGATCGTTCGGAAGCGCAGGAATTCATCGAGAAGCTGGTTGGCATCAATCGCGTTGCCAAGGTCGTCAAAG
>CAYYBI010000378.1:0-4792 GCA_964469835.1 uncultured Rhodospirillaceae bacterium | reverse complement strand
GGTCTTCCCATCGCGCAGTTTCCGGCATTCCGCCTTCTTCATCCGTACAGACCGGGGCATCAAGCGGCCCGAAGATCTGAAAGGACGCCTGGTCGGTGTGCGCGAATACACCATGACCGCAGCGGTGGTCGCCCGCGGGATTCTGGCCGACGAGTACGGCCTGGGACCGGAAGACATCCGCTGGTGCATGGGCGATGTCGACGTGCGGGAACGGGATAATATCGCAGCGCCGGCGCTGGCCCGCGATATCGAGGTGACGGTGGCGCCAGACGGCAAGTTTCTCGATTCAATGTTGAGATCGGGCGAAATCGACGCACTGCTCGCTTATAAGCCCCCGCCCTGTTTTCTCGACAACACCCCAAATGTGGGCCGGCTCTTCCCCAATTATGTCCGGGACGAAAAAGCCTACTACAAGAAGACCGGCATCTTCCCGATCATGCATCCTGTCGGCGTAAAGACCGGCCTGATGAAGCAACACCCCTGGCTCGCCGCGAGCCTTTGCACGGCTTTCGAAAAAGCCAAGGCAATCGCCATGGAAGATCTTAGCGCAGTGCAGGCCCTCAAAATCGCCCTGCCCTGGCTGGCGGATGCTGTCGGCGAAACTGAGGCGATCATGGGGCGCGAGTTCTGGCCCTATGGGATCGACGCCAACCGGGCAGCACTCGAGGCGCTGACCCGCCAAGCCTACGAGCAAGGGGTAACAGCGCGGCGGCTTACCTTGAAAGAGATGTTCTCGGTAGAAGAGTAATTTGCCCTTAGGCGATAGGAATATTTAGATAAATCAAAGTATTATTTCATAATTATTACATATATCACAAAAGTACTAGTCCATTTTGAATAGATACAAAATGTATTAGTGAACATCGCGCGCCACTATACTCATAAGTCCTACTTCTATTGGGATTACTTTTCAGATTGGCTGACACTCCAACTTCGCCCAACCAATCGGCTGGTATTCCGCCCGAGGCGTGATGAGAGAAAGTGCTACGCAAATGTTATACACAGTACGCAAGTATGCGGTCCGGTGGCGTTGGATCGGTTTCTGCGCCCTTGCAGGCGGATCGACCGCAACAATTCTGTCCCTGTCGCACTGGTCCCTCTCCTTCGCCGGCATGCAGACCCATGCATGGCCGTTGCCGCTCGCGGGCGCGATATTGACGCTTATTGCCGTATCGATTGTCCCGGCGCTGCACCGTCGGTTCTTCGTAAACGGTCCAGCGCGGCGACGGCCGTCCATGGGGATGGGCCGGCGGCGCGCGCCCGTCATTCCAACCAACGCCGGCATGGGCATCGTCACGCTCGACGGAAACGAAGTGATCGAGATGGTCAACCCCGCCATCGAGGCGATGTATGGCAATGAAGCCAACGAGATGATCGGCCTGCATGTTCGCCACCTGTTTAGCGAGATGTGCGACAAAGCCCCGGGTTGGCGGCAGAATTCTCTTCTGGATGCGGTTGACGGCGCCTATGAGACCGTCGCAATACGGCGCAGCGGCAAGACCTTCCCCGTAGAACTTATCGTCAGCAAGGCGCCTTTGAACAGCGTCCAGCGAGTCACGCTGTTCGTGCGCGATTTGAGTGCGTATCGGCAACAGCAAATGGCGCTGGAGCATCAGGCAATGCACGACGACCTAACCGGGCTCGCCAACCGATCGCTATTTTTCAAGCGCCTCAGGTCCACCATTGACCAATCGGCAGATCAAGGAAACGCGTTTTCGGTCTTGCTGCTGGATCTCGACCGGTTCAAGGAAGTCAACGATACACTCGGCCATCCGATCGGCGACCGCCTGCTGCAGGCAATCGCCAAGAAACTCGCTGACCTGAAGCCCGAGACCGCCACGCTCGCCCGTTTCGGCGGTGATGAGTTCGGCATTCTCTTGCCGGATTCCGGAGACGACACTGTCGCGGTCGAGCTCTCCGGGGAAATTATCGAGACTCTGTGCAAACCGTTCGAATTGGATGGCATCAATCTCGAAGTCGGTGCGAGCATCGGTATCGCCCGGTATCCCGATCACGGCACCGAGGCAAGCGACCTGGTCCAACGTGCGGATGTGGCGATGTATGCCGCCAAACAGACCCAATCGGGGTTCGCGTACTATGACGCCGAGGAAGATCGCAACAGCGTTCGCCATCTTACCTTGACCGGCGACCTGCGCCGCGCGGTTCAGGAAAATCAGCTGTTCTTGCATTTCCAGCCGAAGATCCGCATGCGCGGCGGCAAGTTGATCGGCGTCGAGGCGTTGGTTCGCTGGAACCATCCGGAGCACGGCTTCATTCCGCCCGACGAATTCATCGATCATGCGGAGCAGACCGGCTTGACGGCGCCGTTAACCGACTGGGTTCTCAACGCGGCGCTGCGCCAATGGTCAACCTGGCAACGCCGCGGCCTGGAACTGGACATGGCGGTCAATCTGTCGCCGCGAATGCTCCACTACGGCGATATCGTGGGAATGATCGGCCGGCGGCTGGAGAAATGGCAAATGCCGGCAGAGCGCCTGGTCATCGAAATCACCGAGAATGCCCTGATGATCGATCCGCAGCGCTCCAGTGAAGCCGTCGCAGCCCTGCGCAAGATGGGCGTTCGGATCGCGATCGATGATTTCGGGACCGGCTATTCATCGCTCAGCCTGCTCAAGGAATTGGCCGCCGAGGAGCTCAAGATAGACAAGAGCTTTGTCATGGAGCTCACGGAGAGCGAGAACGACCGCACCATCGTGGAATCCACGATCGCCATGGCGCACAACCTCGGGCTTACCGTGGTGGCCGAGGGCATCGAGTCAGAGGACGCCCTTGTCTTACTGCGGCGTATGGGATGCGATGTGGGCCAGGGATTTCACATCGGTCGTCCGATGGCGCCCGCCGACCTGGACAACTGGGTGTCGGAGTCCGCGCGACAGCCTGTCGCGAGCCGGCGGCAAAAGCGCGCCCGAAAAAAACCGGCGTCGAAGGAACGGATGGCAGCTATTCCTGCCGCTGCGGCGCTCATATAAGCCGCAGGGAACGTGCTGCGACGGCGGCTAGGGTGTGGCCCGTGCCGGTAACGAGAGCAGGTACTCGATCACCGCCTTGCGATCTTGCTCGGTCCAGTGCCCGCTGCCCTCTTCGACGACCTCCGCCATGGCGCCGCCAATCACGTCGCCGTCCGGCAGCCCGCCGGACTCGAACAGTTCAAGCAGATCCGCCTCGCTCCATTTGCCAATCCCCTGACGGATGTGCGAGGTGATATTCGGCACCGGTTTTCCCTCCGGCCCTGCGCGGGTCCCGGCCAGGGCGTAGGCATCGCCGGTCGCACCGAAATAATTCCGCGCCGTATGACATTCGCCGCAATGGGATGGCCCATTCACGATGTAGGCACCGCGGTTCCACGAAGCGCTCTTTGTCGGGTCCGGCTTGAAGGGCCCCGGCTTGAAGAACAACATCTTCCAGCCGAACAGCATCGCCCGAATGTTGAAAGGAAACGCCATGTCGTGCGGCCGTACGGCTTTCCGGACCGGCTTCAGCGAGTCGAGATATGCTTTGAGGTCGACCAGATCGCGCCGGCTCATCCGGGTGTAGGAGGTGTAGGGAAAAGACGGATAATAATGCTCGCCCTTCGGCGTCAGCCCCTGTGTCATAGCCCGAACGAAATCTGCCGTCGACCAGCCGCCGATACCGGTTTCAGGATCGGGCGTAATGTTCGGCGTGTAGAAGGTGCCGAAGGGCGACTTTAACGCCAGACCGCCGGTCAGCGGCGCCCCCTTGTTTTTCGCGTCGGTGTGGCACGCCACGCACCCGCCGAGCCGCATCACATAGGCACCGCGGGTCGCATCGCCCTTCTCTTCTTCGATGCTTGCCGCATCCGCCTGGCAGGCGAACGCGAGCACGGCGAGCAGCCCGCCAAAAAATCCGAATATTTTCATTGGGTCATGCTCGCATATCGAGTGGAACGTTGCACCACCGGATCGATCCGGCATCCGGCGCTAGCTGCCGGCGAGGTCTTCCAGTATTGGACACTCGGGCCGCGCGTCCCCGTGGCACCGTTCAATCAATTTCACCAAGGTATCTCGCATCCCCATGAGTTCCTTGATTTTTTTGTCTATCTCCGAGACTCGTTCTTGAGCCACCGCCCGGACATCACCGCTCGACCGTGCGCTGTCCTCATACAGCGACAGCAACTCCCGGCATTCATGAATGCCGAACCCCAAAGACCGCGCCCGCTTGAGGAACTGCAGCGTCCGAACGCTGGTGTCCTGATAATGCCGGTAATTGTTCGCGTTGCGCGCGGCGGGCGGAATGAGACCGATTTCCTCATAGTACCGGATCGTCTTTGCCGGAACGCCGGATTGATACGCGGCTTCGCCAATATTCATTCGAACCGTCCCAATTTCTGCCGTTGATTCGCAGGATGGACGCCAAGCTCCTTCGTATGGGCGTCGTGGATACACATAGTCACGGAACCCTAATTCTTCCAGTGACTGTAATGTCAAGATTCAAGGCGACCGACGAACCGTTGGAAAAATCCATTGACCTTCCGGGAACTGGAGGCGGCTACACATAAGTCGAGTTCTACCCGAAGAAAGATTACCGGACCGTGACGGGAACTATGCGCATTTTTACCGTGGCGCTAATAATGCTGGCAGCGGCGGTCTCCCTGTTCCTCTTTCTGAAGGCACCCGCGCCGGCGCCAGGACACAGCAATGCGAAGGGCGCGGCGTTGTACGCCGAACATTGCGCCGCCTGCCACGGCGCCAATCTTGAAGGCCAGCCGAATTGGCGGACCCGGCTGCCGAACGGACGACTCCCGGCGCCGCCG
>CAYYBI010000377.1:0-3129 GCA_964469835.1 uncultured Rhodospirillaceae bacterium | reverse complement strand
GCCAATATGAGCCATGAGCTGCGAACCCCGCTAAATGCCATTATCGGCTACACCGAATTGATGCAGGAAGAATCGGAAGACCGCGAAGATCCGACCTTACAGGAAGATCTGGCGAAAGTTCGAAACGCCGGGAAACATCTCCTGGGTCTGGTCAACGACGTGCTGGACCTCTCGAAAGTCGAATTCGGCAAAATGGAACTGAATATTCAAGAAGCCATGCTTGCCGAGTTTCTGGCGGATATCAGCGACACCGTACAGCCGCTTTTCGCGGAAAACGGAAACGCTTTTGAAATTGCGAACACCGCCGCGTTGGACGCGTTCGTCACCGACGCACAGAAGCTTCGTCAGGCGCTGCTGAATTTGCTCGGCAATGCCGCCAAATTCACCACGGACGGCCATGTGCGTTTGGACGTCACGCAGGAACCGACCGGATCGATCAACTTTATCGTCAGCGATACGGGAGTCGGCATGAGCACCGATCAGTTGAACAGGATCCTCGAGCCCTTCACCCAGGCAGATGCGGGAATTTCGCTGAAATACGGCGGCACGGGTCTGGGCTTGACCATCACCAAGAGTTTTTCCGAACTTCTGGGCGGACAGCTCGACGTGGAAAGCACGCCCGGTCATGGAAGTCGCTTTACGATTCGCCTGCCGATCAGACAGGCCGATGACCCCGATTTCACAGTCGCCGCCGCCTGAGGAAAACAGACAAATTCCAGCACCTCAGGATCCTGGGTTGCACGCCTAACCGGATGTTAACCGAACGGTGGCATATTTTGCTGGTCGACGATACCTAGGAGATTGATTTGACTAATTTTTACAATCTAATTTGTGGCGTCCTGCTGGCAGTATTGCTCGCCACGGGCGCCGCTGCGGATCAAACCGTAGGTACTGCGGACAAGGCCGCCCTTCAGGCGGCAATGCAGCGGCATATAGATCGCAGCCTGGTCAATGGTGCGTACCTGCATCTGGATTTCGACACCGGCGATGTCCAAAAATTGCATCCGGTAAAAGCGCACCCCATGATTTTGCAGATGGGCGAATATTTCGTGCTCTGCTCGGATTTTCGCGACCAGACCGGCAAACCGGTCAATATCGATTTCTACCTCGCCCGCCAGGATCGTTTCTACGTGGTTTTTCGCAGCGCCGTTGATGACCGGAGCAAACTCGAACGCTTGATGGAAAAGCGGAAGATCACTCGGCTCGAGTAATTCCGCATGGCAGCAACCCAATCGCCGCCGAAGCAAAGGTCATACATCAACTGGCCATTCCCCGGCCTATTCGGAAAATTCCTGTTGGTACTTGTGCCGGTATTCCTGGCGCTTACGGTGCCTGGAATCGTCCTCCTGGTGCATTCCGAAGCGCACAATGAACAGGAAGCGTTGGCCTCGCGTATCGGCAACCAGGCCGCCCGGGTGGCCGCATCCTTGGCGCGGCACGACGCATCCGCGAAACCGCTTATGGCGCGTGACCTTCTCGCCTTCCTGGCGGCTGACCGCGCATTCGTGTGCGCCGAATTCCGTGCCCGGAAGGATGACCGAGTTCTGGCCGCCGCGCCGCCAAACCTCGGCTGCCTTAATCAAAACAGCACGCAACGGCTGAAGCTGGCCGTCGGCGATGACGGCGCGAATTCGCTGGTCGTCCAATTCAGCGATGCCGAAGTCATTGAGGCTATGAAGCTGCACCGGTCGATCGAATTTTCGATGCTCGGTGTCGGCTTTGTAGTCGCGGTCTTCGCCGCCTCCCTGGGGTTCCGGTTGATCGTCAGCAAACCGCTCGGACAATTGCTCGCCGCAATTCGGAAGAATTCTGAAACCGGCGAGCGAAACGCCATTGAGGTATCGAGTAACGACGAACTCGCCAAGGTTATTGTCGCGTTCAACGGCATGCTTGAGCATGAAACCGAGCGCGAAGACGTTTTGCATCGGACCAACGTGGAATTGCGCGCCTCTCAACAAGAGTTCGAGCAACTGAGCAGGGAGTTGGAAGGGCGCGTTCGAGAGCGCACCTTGGAATTGGCAAATCGCGAAGCCGCGCTCTTCGACAGCGAGCAGCGTTTCCGCGACTTCGCCAAGGCCTCTTCCGATTGGTACTGGGAGATGGATGAGAATTTGCGCTTCTCGTACTTTTCCGACCGCTTTGCAGAAGTCGCCGGTATCGACGCGTCCGCGTTACTCGGAAAGACTCGCGAAGAAACCGGTATCCCCAACGTCGATCCGATGCAATGGCAGCGGCATCTGGACGCGCTGGCCAACCGTCAGCCATTTCGAAACTTCGTCCATCCGCGCGTGAAACGAAACGGCGATACGGTCTGGCTCTCGATCAACGCGGTTCCGTATTTCGACCGGGAGGGCAATTTCAAGGGGTTTCGCGGAACCGGCAATGACGCCACTGAATTAGTGGAAGCCCAGCGGTTCGCAGAGCAAGCGCGCCAAGAGGCCGAAACCGCAAACCGCGCCAAATCCGATTTTCTGGCCAATATGACCCACGAGCTGCGCACGCCCCTGAACGCCATCATTGGGTACACGGAGTTGCTTCAAGAAGAGGCCGAGGATCGGCAAGACCCGCAGCTGTTAGACGATCTTTCGAAAGTCTCCAAATCGGCGCGGCACCTGCACGGGTTAGTCAACAACATCCTCGACCTTTCCAAGATCGAGGCCGACAAAATGGACGTCAATCTCGATCAACTCGATATCGAAGCGCTAACGTTCGAGGTGGCCGACGTCGTTCGACCGCTGGTGGCGCAAAAAGACAATGCCTTCCATATCGACAACACGGCCGAGGTAGGCACCCTCATTACCGACGGGCAAATGCTTCGGCAAACGCTCCTCAACCTCCTCAGCAACGCCGCCAAATTCACGCGCGACGGGGATATCCGTTTGGCGGTTGACCAGGTTGGGCAGGAATGGCTGCGATTCGAAGTGAGCGATACGGGGATCGGTATGTCCGAGGAGCAAGTGAACAAGGTGTTCGAGCCGTTCACACAGGGTGATTCCTCGATCAGCAAAAACTATGGCGGCACCGGGCTCGGCTTGTCGCTTTGCCGGCGCTTCGCCGAACTGCTGAACGGGAAATTAAGCGTGGAGAGTAACGAGGGCGCAGGCACCCGGTTCACGCTGGCACTGCCCA
>CAYYBI010000376.1:0-8050 GCA_964469835.1 uncultured Rhodospirillaceae bacterium | reverse complement strand
GGCGATCCTCGCCCGCCACTTCGACGATTCCCTTGAGCCGCAGGAAGTCCGCGCCGCGCAGCGAAAAGACGGTTTCCAGCCACAGGCGGAGCCGATCCCAGGATAACGGCGCGGTCGCCTGAATGGTATGGGCGTGAATATTGCCATGCCCGTTCACATCCGGGTCGTGGTGATGCTCGTGCGCATGGGGGGCGGCCGCCTCCGCCGCATCCCATCCGGCGGCAATGCGCTCCAGCGCCCCGGCAGCCCCCTCGAACAACAAATCCGGATCGATCTGGCCATGCTCCGCCGTATGGGTCGGCAGGCCGGGGTTCAGCCGATCAAGCCGGTGCGCCAAATCGCGCACCGCATCCGGCGACACCAGATCGGTTTTCGTGATCACGGCAACGTCCGCCAGCGCGACCTGACGCTCCGCCTCCCCATGCGCGTCGAGTTGCCGCGCGCCGTTTTGCGCGTCCACCGTGGTGACCACGGAATCGAGCCTGCACCGGTCGGCGATTACCGCCTCGCCGGTGAGCGCATGCACGATCGGCACCGGGTCGGCGAGGCCTGTCGTCTCAATGACGATGCGCGAAAAGGACGGCAGCCGCCCCTGCCCGACATTGGCGAACAGATCGCCGATCGTGTCGACCAGGTCACCGCGGATGCTGCAACAGATGCAGCCGCTGTCCATGACCACGGTATTCTCGAAGGAGGAATCCACCAGTTCATGATCGATGCCGATCTCGCCGAATTCGTTGACGATGAGCGCGGTGTCCGCCATGCCCGGATGCCGCACCAGACGGTTCAGCAGCGTCGTCTTTCCGCTGCCGAGAAAGCCCGTGATGACCGAGACGGGCACCCGGTTGCTCAGCGCGGATTCGTTGGGTTTCGGCGGCATTCCTCGCCCTTGTCGACAGTTGCGTGGCCGGCCGTCATTGCCGGCGCTATGTGCTGCGTTCGAGTTATATCCCTTGAAGTATCATGCGTATTCATGCTGGCATCTCAAGGTGCCGATGCCTGACGAGACCTTTGCCGCGGGCGCTTCGTAAAATTGGCGACGCCCGGTCCGAAATTCATAACGAGACGCGGAGTTCATCCGCACCCCTAAAATCACGCCAAGACAAGAATAGTTAGAGGGAAGAGATGTCCAAGCACGAAGCAAAAAACATGAAACTCCTTTCGCATAACAGTTTGCAGGGATTCGGCGGGCTGGGCGAAGGGATGAGCCTGCAACTCGCCAAGGACGGGCGGCGCATCATGTGGCTGGCCCACGAAGGGCCGCCGAAGAATTTCACCGGCGTCGACGTGTCGGATCCGCGCAACCCGAAAGTCGTCGTGCAGACCGATTTGCCGCACATCAACATGCGGTCGAATTCGCTCGAAGTCTGCGACGATATCATGGCGGTCGCCTATCAGACCTATGGCTGGGAAATCGAGAATGCCGGGATCGAGCTGTTTGACATTTCCAAGCCCGAGGAGCCGAAGTCGATTTCCTTCTTCGACTGTTCCGGCCCGCGGTCGCGCGGCGTTCATTGCGTGTGGTATGTCGACGGCGAATACATCCACGCCGCTAGCGGTGCGGCGGATTACATGCCGCGGCATCCGCGCGACGACCAATGCTACCGCATTATCGACGTGCGCAACCCGTCGAAACCGGTGGAGGCCGGACGCTGGTGGCTGCCGGGCACCGAAGAGGAAGACGACACACCCCCGCTGCCGAGGCTCTACGACCATGCACCCGACGACCCGCGCGGCCGCGACAACTACCGCGTTCACAATGCCAATGTCTATCCGGAACGTCCGGACCGCGCCTATATCGGCTATCTCGACGGCGGCGCAATCATTCTGGATATTTCGGACAAGTCGAAGCCCGAATTAATTTCGCAATGGAACCCGCATCCGCCCTATCCAGGATTCACCCATACTGCGCTGCCCCTGATGGACCGGGACCTGATGATCGTCGCCGACGAAAGCAACAAGGACGACGCGGAAGACTGGCCCAAGCTGACCTGGGTGCTCGACATTCGCGAAGAAACCAATCCCGTGTCGATCGCCACCTTTCCGATGCCGGAGCTGGACGACTTCCGCGACCGTGGCGGACGGTTCGGGTCGCATAATTTACATGAAAACCGGCCAGGCCCGTCCTTTCGATCGGACACGATTGTCTTTGCGACTTTCTTTAATGGCGGCGTGCGGGCCTTCGACCTCGGCAATCCCTACCAGCCAAAGGATGTCGCGTCCTTTGTCCCGGCCTGTCCGGAAGGATCGCGCTATACAGCGAGCCAGATCAACGACGTGTATGTCGATGAAAAAGGCCTGGTCTACGCGGCCGAGCGGATTTCCGGCGGGCTCTACATCCTGGAAGCGGAACTCTAACGCGACAGGACCCTGGGCAATCCCTTCGGCCGGAACGGACTGCAGGGATACGACGTGCCCTGCCAGAAGGACCGGATCTCGGGCGGAAACCGGGAGTCAGAAAAGATCTCAATGCCCGCCGCCAATTCCGCCGCGGCGATTGTCACGACCCGAGCGCCCGTTGCCTGCAATCGCTCACTGGCATCCGCCTCCCGGGCCGATGGTGTACCGCTGCCACGAAGCCGGATCGCCAGCACCGTCTGACCGGTCCAGAAAACCATGTCTTGGGGCTCGACCACAGGCGGAGTTTCGGGATCGTCCGGGTCGAAGACCACGGCGTTCGGTAGTGGCCGCAGCGCGGAATACACCCAATCCTCGACCTTGAACAGCCCGCCCAGCGGCCGCAGCAGTTTTTCGAGCGCAACGCTCTCCGTCTCCAACCGCGCCGCGATGAAATCGAAATAGAGATCGAGTAGTCGCCGCGGATTCTTGGCGAAAACGTCGAGGTCCCGCAACACATCCGACTTGAGCCGGGCGACTTTAGTGGCGGTGTCGGGGACATCAGCAAGGAACGACGGTGGGTAGCGGATCTGCTCGTCGCTGCAGAACCGGAACGGCGGCGTCGTTCCCGATTCGAAAATCTTGATCCCGGCGGGATCCTTTCCCTGCCGCCACGATTCCAACCGCTCCACGACAGTGGCGTTCGATTGCTTACGGCCGAAGATCACAGCAAAGCGGCGGCTCATCGGGCTATCCTTTTCTCCCATCGGTGGCGCCACATGGACGGCACCGCCGTCTTGGACTTAACAAACGTACAACATTCGTGCGCCGTTGACGGCCGATCGAGCCGACCCCCCGCGCCTCGTGCCCGGACGAATTTACGAATTTGCCGGATCGGCGCCAGAACTTCAGGCGTTTTGAGCCTGTACCGATGGGTCGCAAGCGGAGGGCCCGGGCAGGCGATTCCACGGCATCAGCGAGAGCAACCCGGCGAGCGCGCAGGTCCCGCTGATACCGGCAAACATCAAGCCGGCGCCGACGAACGCGCTCAGGGCCACGAACCAGGGCGAGACGAGAACGCCGAGCAAGACGCCCAGCACCACCATGGACCCGGCGGTAATCTGCACCTGACGCATAATGCTGATCGGCGCTTTCCGGTTGAGATTGACCGCAAACCCGGCGTTTTTCCATGCCTGCAGGCCGCCCTCCAATTGGTAGACCTCGCTGAAGCCGGTGCTCAGGATCTGGGACGCCGCCTCGCAGGTCCGGTTTCCGCTGCTGCAATGGAACACACCGACCTTGTCGTGGTCGTGAACGAAATCCGCCGAATCGAATCCCGATAGCGGCACCAGCCGCGATCCCGGGATATGTTCGCGGGCGTATTCGTCGGATTCCCGGATATCGATGACAACGGCCTTGTCTTCATCCAGCCAGGATTTGAGGGTCCCGGCGTCGATTTCCCGCAATTCCAAAGTGTTCATGCCAGGATCTCCTTATTTGAGCGCGGCGTCTTCGCCGCAGTAGGTTTCATAGAGAAACGCCATCAGCTTGCTTATGTCGTTGCGGGCCAACGCGTAATAGATCGTCTGCCCGTCACGGCGGGTGGTAACCAGGCCGTCCTTGCGCAGCAGGGCCAGCTGTTGCGACATGGCCGGGAGGCGCGCGCCGACGAGATCCGTCAACGTCCCGACCGATTTCTCACCCTCCACCAGCTGACAGAGGATCATCAGACGGGTCTTGTGCGACAGAATCTTCATAAGATCGCTGACCTTTTCCGCCGCCGTTTCCATTTCCTTCAATTCCATAATTGCGTATATGCGAATGTATGCAATTAATGTCAAGCCCCCGTCGCAACAAAATGTCCAGCGGCGCCTTGCCCAAGCGGATACGGAAGCGGGGCACTTGATTCGGATCAAGGCGAAGGAAGGGGACGATGTGACACCAGTACCCGATCAAGGAGGAAAAAACCCGATGCGCCCAGACGTCAAAGCCTTCTTCGACGAAACGACGAACACCGCCTCTTACATAGTGCGGGATCCCGGTACGGAGCGCTGCGCCGTCGTCGATGCCGTTCTGGATTTCGATCCCAACTCCGGGCGCACTTCTACGGCATCGGCGGATGCGATCATTGTTTATGTGCGCAAGCGCGGCCTGACCGTCGACTGGATTTTGGAGACCCACGTCCATGCCGACCATTTGAGCGCCGCGCCGTATCTCCGAGAACACCTCGGCGGTCGAACCGCGATCGGCGCGCACGTCGCCGATGTGCAGGCGACATTCAAGAAGATCTTCAACGCCGAGCCCGCCTTCCGGGCGGACGGGACTCAATTCGATCATTTATTCGCCGATGGCGACGTCTTCCGGATCGGGGAACTCGCCGGCAGGATAATGCACACACCGGGGCACACGCCCGCATGCATTACCTATGTCATCGGCGACTGCGCTTTCGTTGGCGATACTATTTTCATGCCGGATTTTGGAACCGCGCGCGCCGATTTTCCGGGTGGCGACGCCCGGACATTGTACGGTTCCATTCAAAAGGTACTGTCTTTGCCGCCGGAAACCCGGCTTTTCATATGCCATGACTACAAGGCGCCGGGCCGCGACGCATTCGCATGGGAAACCACGGTGGCGGAAGAACGCGAGAACAACGTGCACATCCGTAACGGCGTGACGGAAGAGGATTTCGTCAAGATGCGCACCGAGCGTGACGCCACGCTCGACATGCCGAGACTCCTCCTGCCTTCGGTGCAGGTCAATATGCGCGGCGGCCAATTCCCGCCGCCCGAGGACAACGGCGTTTCTTATCTAAAACTGCCACTCAACGCGGTTTAAGGCTGGTGCTGAACGAAGCGACGGCATGCCACACCAGACAGGGCGCATCACTTTGGGACGAACGATCGCGTCAATCGACGGACTCGAAAAAATCCGACATATCCGGGATATCGGCAATCGCCGTTAGACGTCCGATCAGCCGATCGGTGTGCACCTGATCGAGCGGACGCGCGCCCGCGGCGATGCACGCCCGGAACTTGTCCTCGATCTGCTTCCCCGTCAGGCGGCGCTCGGGCGTCCCCGGCACGTGTTCCTGACGCCGCCGGACCGTGCCATGCCCCGCGGTTTCCACGATGACTTCAGCCGGGGCGAATTTTCCGGCGTTGCCCTCGTCGACCTCGATCGAAATCCGTCCGATAAAATCGCGAATTTCCGGCGCGTTGATCGCCCCCTCCTGGATGTCGTCCACCGTCAGCCGCCGCCGCAACGCCGCGCAGGCAATCGAGTATTCCAAACTGAACTGCGCCGCCACTTGCGGGTTGTCGCTGGGGTCGAAAGGCGCGCCGACCAGACCGTGGGCGAAAGGGGAGATCACAACCTTAACCGATCGGATGTCGTCCGGCGCAAGATCGAGTTCCTCGGCGATCTCGATGACTGCATCGATCGGCACGTGGTTTGCCGTGCAGCTCGGAAACTTCTTCACCGCGGCGCCGGTGCAGAGATAATCCTCCCCGAACCCGTCCAGCAGCGGCGCGGGGTCTCCATCACAGTACAGGCGATAGAATCCGTAGTCGCCTTCAAAGCATTTCGCCGGCGCGGTCACGCCGCGGCCAGCCAGCAGGGCGGCGAAGACGCCGGCGCGGGCGGCGAACCCGGATTGCACACGCTTCGCCATGGTCTTTTCGACCAATGCCTGTTGCGATCCGCCGGTTTGACTCAAGACAAGGCCGAGCGCGTCGCGCGTTTGTTCGACCGAGAGGCCGAGAATTTTTGCCGCCGCGGCCGCTGCGCCAAAGCCGCCGAACAGGGCGGTGTTGAACCAGCCCCGGTTCTGTGTCGCCGCCGCGGCGAGCCGGCACATCAGCTCGTTAGCCAGGGCAACAGCCGCAAGGAATGCCTTGCCCGTGCCGCCCGTCTCTTCGGACAGGGCCCATGCGGCGGGGACGCTGACGATGTCCGGATGCACCGAGCCTTTCTCGAAAACGCTGTCATAGTCGAGCGCAGCGGCATGCACACTATTGAGAAACGCGGCGCCCATCGAATCAAGGGATTGTCCGGAAGCCCAGGCGCGGCACTTCCCGCCCCCGCTTCCCGCAATCATCAGGTCTTCGATGTCCGACGAGCCGGGAGCGCCGGCACCGGCCCATGCGACGCCAAAGGTATCGAGGATCATGAGCCGCGTATGATCGATGACCGCATCGGGAATGTCATCGTAGGACAGGTTGACGATACGGTCGCTTAGTCGATGCGAGACGCTGGCCAATTCTTGCTTCACCTCTGTGCACCCCCGGTTTGCACGGTTCGGTGCACGGTAAGCCCAACGGTGCGGCGGGTCTATGGCTTCGAGACCTGCCGCTGCCTTGCAGCGGGCAACGCCCTATTTCGCGTTCCCCGCGTGAACAGGCGACCGGGGTTTTGATCCCGGTCAAATGTCGTAATACGCTTTGACGCCACATAGAACAGATGGTCTCGCGGATCGGCGCGTCATGTCTGGTTTAAGATCGCCGCGACCAAGCGAACACGCGCTGCCGAGCTGATCCGGGATGCCCGGTTTCGATTGCCACAAGGAAGAGGACTTGAACGATGGCTTTTGCCAGACCAATCTTCATCGTCAGCTCACCGCGTTCCGGATCAACGTTACTGCGTCTGATTTTGGACGCCCATCCCAATATCGCGATTCCGTCACCGGCGTGGATCTACGAATACATCCGGCCGTACCTATACAGCTTCGGCGACCTTGGACAGGAATCGAACTTCCGCGACCTGGTGCGGGATATGATCGAGATGCCGACCATTGAGCGGTGGCTCGTCGACTTCACCGTAGACGAGGTTGTCGCTGCCTGTCCCGGGCGCTCCTTCAAGGAGGCGTACGAATATCTTCACGTCAAGGACGCAACGGCGAAGGGTAAGGTCCGGTGGGGTGAGAAATCGCCTCGCAATGGTTACTGGATCGACGAGATTAAGTCTGAATTTCCGGACGCGCAGTTTGTCCACATCGTTCGCGACGGTCGCGACATGGCGATCGATATCAGCCAGTCGGTATCGATGCGACCATGCTCGGTCTTAATGGGTTCGTATTACTGGAAGCACTACCTGACCGCTATCCGCGACAGCTTCACACGCTTGGACAAGGTTGACCGGTATGAAATCAAATACGAGGCGCTTTGCGCCGATCCGGAGGTCGAACTGAAAGCACTTTGCAATTTCCTCGGCGAGGACTTCGAACCGGCGATGCTACGCCATCACAAAAGCAAGAGCACCAAGGCCTGGGCCGCTAACGCTCAACACGGCAAGACAGGCCAGCCCATTACGACCGAATTTTGCGAGCTCTATAAGAAATGCCTGCATGAACATGACGCCCGCGTCCTGGAAAGCGTTATCGCTGAACTGCTGCAACAGTACGGATATCCGATCAGTGGCACGCCGAAATCTCTGCCGCAGCGCGAGGAATGGCAAATTCTCGAGAGCGATATGATCTCGTCCCGCGCCAACGATCCGTACCGCAGTGAGCTGGAACAACGGCGCCTGCAACGAAAGGCGCGCGGGAGCTATTCCGACGCCGATCGTGACTCGCTGCTACGGTCGCTTTTTTGAAGTCGTTATCGATATCCGTCCGGATTACTTTCGAGAAGACCACACGCCCTTGTAACCGGGGCCTTCTTCCTGCAGATGGCCGGGCCGCTTGGCGTAGGTGGCGAAGACCTCGATGCTCGGGTCC
>CAYYBI010000375.1:0-4599 GCA_964469835.1 uncultured Rhodospirillaceae bacterium | reverse complement strand
TCATGGCATTGATGAAAACGAACGCCAGGCGGCCTATGCTGCGGATATCACATACGGTACCAACAACGAATATGGTTTTGATTATCTGCGCGATAATATGAAGCTGCATCGCCAGGAAATGGTTCAGCGCGGCTTTAACTTTGCAATCGTTGATGAAGTCGACAGCATCTTGATTGATGAAGCGCGGACACCATTGATTATTTCCGGGGCGGCGGAAGATGCATCCGAACTTTACCGCACTATGGACAAGTTAATCCCGAAACTGGAAGCCGATGACTTCGAAGTGGACGAAAAACAAAAGTCGGTCACCTTCACGGAAAAAGGCACCGGGCGGATCGAACAATTGCTGTCCGAAGCCGACATGTTGGAGGGGGAAAATCTGTACGACACAGAAAACGTCTCCGCCGTCCATCACGTCAATCAGGCTTTAAGAGCGCACAAGATTTTTACCCGTGACATCGATTACATCGTCCGCAACAACAAAGTGATGATAATTGACGAATTCACCGGCCGGATGATGGAAGGCCGGCGCTATTCCGACGGACTGCATCAAGCGCTCGAGGCGAAGGAAAACGTCTCGGTGCAGAATGAAAATCAGACCCTCGCCTCGATCACCTTCCAGAACTATTTCCGCATGTACCCGAAGCTTGCGGGCATGACCGGCACGGCGATGACCGAAGCGGCGGAATTCGGCGAAATCTACGGTTTGGAGGTCGTCGAGGTCCCGACCAACAGGGAGATGGTGCGGGCCGACACGGACGACGAAGTCTACCGGACCCGGCGTGAAAAGGACGCAGCCATTGTGGCGCAGATCCAGGAATGCCAGAACCGCGGGCAGCCGGTCCTTGTCGGCACGATCAGCATCGAGAAATCGGAGGAACTCTCCGAACAGCTCAAGAAGGCGAAGGTGAAGCACCGGGTCCTGAATGCCCGCCAGCATGAGCAGGAGGCCTTTATCATCGCCGAAGCGGGTACCAGCGGCGCCGTCACCATCGCCACCAACATGGCCGGCCGCGGCACCGATATCCAGCTTGGCGGTAACTTCGAAATGCGGGTGGAGCGCGAGCTTGCGACTGTCGACGACGAACAGCAGCGGGCCCAAAAAATCGAAGAAATCAAACAGGACATCGCGGCCAAACGAGAAGACGTGCTGAAGGCGGGCGGCCTGTTCGTGCTCGGCACCGAACGGCACGAGTCGCGGCGCATCGACAATCAGCTCCGCGGCCGGGCGGGACGGCAGGGAGATCCGGGCGCGTCCAAATTCTTCGTCAGCCTCGAAGACGATCTGATGCGGATTTTCGGTTCCGAACGAATGGACGGAATGCTGCGGAAGCTGGGCCTCGAAGAAGGCGAAGCGATCATCCACCCCTGGATCAATAAGGCGCTGGAAAAGGCGCAGGAAAAGGTCGAACAGCGCAATTTCGATATTCGCAAGCATCTCTTGCAATACGACAATGTCATGAACGACCAGCGCAAGGTCATCTATGAGCAACGCAAGGACCTGATGCGCACCGACAACGTCAGCGACGATATCGTCTCCATGCGCCACGAGGTCATCGAAGGCATGATCGCTCAGGCAATTCCCGAGGCCGCCATGCCGGAGCAATGGTCGGTCGATCTATTGCACGAGGAATGCCTGCGCCTGCTTAGCCTAGACCTGCCGGTGGCGGAATGGGCCGCCGAAGAAGGCATCGCCGAGCAGGAAATCAGGGAAAGAATTACCGACGCTATCGACCATAAGATGGCCGAAAAAGCCGCCACCTATGGTCCCGACGCGATGCGGTTCGCGGAAAAGAGCCTCCTTCTTCAAATTCTCGACCAGGCGTGGAAGGACCACCTGCTGCAGCTCGATCACTTGCGCCAAGGCATCGGATTGCGCGCCTACGGCCAGCGCGACCCTCTCAACGAATACAAGCGGGAGGCTTTCGACCTGTTCGGCGACATGCTGGTTCGGGTGCGGGAATCCGTCACCCAGTTCCTGTCGCATGTCGAATTGCAGTTCGACGAGCTGCCCGATGAACTAGTCCAGAGCGACGGCCAGGAGATGCATGAGTCGCGCCCCGAGCCCGGAATATTTGGCGATTTTGACGAGGAGGCGGAAGAACCGCTGGTCTCGCAAACGCCGTTTCGCTCACGCGCCGCCGCTTCGGAAACAAATCCCGACGATCCGTCGACCTGGGGCAAAGTGCCGCGGAACGCTACGTGTCCCTGCGGATCCGGGCGCAAATTCAAACATTGCCACGGACGAATCTAACACGTGCAACGGTCGCCGCGCCGGGACTTCACCGAATATCGCCGCACTGATCCGAAATTTCACGGATGATAAAAGTCCTGCCCTGACCGCAAAATTGTTCCGCGGCAGTGAAGCCGCAGACGCACACCCGGTCTCCCGGGCCGAAACCGCGCAGCGGCCCGCCGAGCGTAAACAGCGAACCGTCCTCCGCGCGCATCGCCTGGCAGGTATCCCCTTCGTCGATTAGCCGCCCGCGGTAACAGCCATCCGGCACCGGCCCGTCCGACGCGGAATTTGCGGCGTTCGACTGCGCACCGCGACTTGGGGAGGACCGATCCGGATATGGCTTGTCACTGCAGCCCGCGCACATCACGAGAATTGCGCAGGCGGCCAGCCACCGCATCAGGCCAGTCCTTCCTTCCCCATATTGAGGAATTTCTCGCGGCGATTACGGCGCAGCGTGCCGCCGTCGTGCCGAATCAATTCGATCAGGCGTTTCTCGATGGCATCCCCAAGCGATTGGACGGCCGCCGCCTTGTCGCGATGGGCACCCCCGAGCGGTTCGGTGATGACATCATCGACCAATCCGAAGCCGCGGAGATCCTGGGCGGTGAGCCGCAATGCTTCCGCCGCAACCTGCGAATGCTCAGCGCTGCGCCAGAGTATCGATGCGCAGCCCTCGGGCGAAATCACCGAATAGATGCTGTGCTCGAGCATGATGATTTGATTGCCCGTCGCGATCGCGATGGCGCCGCCGGACCCACCTTCCCCGATCACAGCGCCGATAATAGGCACGCGCAATGACAAACACTTGTCGATACAGGAGGCGATCGCCTCGGCTTGGCCGCGTTCCTCGGCACCGACGCCGGGATACGCGCCGGGCGTGTCGACCAGGGTTATCACCGGCAAATGGAAGCGATCGGCCAGATCCATTAAGCGGCGCGCTTTCCGGTAGCCTTCCGGGCGCGCCATGCCGAAATTATGCGCCACTCGCTCGGTGGTGTCCGCGCCCTTCTCCTGACCCATCACGACACAAGAATAGCCGCGAAATCGTCCGAGTCCGCCCAAAATCGCCTTGTCGTCCGCGAAGCAGCGGTCGCCGGCAATCGGCGTGTAATCGTCGATGAGCCCGGCCACGTAATCTCCGAAATGGGGCCGCTCCGGATGGCGCGCGACGAGCACCTTTTGCCATGGCGTGAGCTTGCCATAAGTCTGCGTCAGCAACCGGTCGGCCTTGACCTGCAGCTTCGACACTTCGTCGGCAATGTTGAGATCACCCTGGCCAGCGAGATGCCTGAGCTCCTCGATCTTGCCTTCCAATTCGGCGATCGGTTTTTCGAAATCGAGATATGTCTTCATTGAAGCGTGCCCTATCCCCCGCACCAAGGCGCGCGTTCGTAACACATCAAACGGAAAAAGGGAATTAACGTTGTGTCGGCGGGCGACCTGGCGGCACAGTTAAATTCGACAGCGGATGCTTGTCCGCGACAAGCGATTTTAGCCGTTCGTCCAGCACATGGGTATAGATCTGCGTCGTCGATATGTCCACGTGACCCAACATCTGCTGGACCGACCGGAGGTCCGCCCCATGGGCAAGCAAGTGGCTGGCAAAGGCATGGCGCAACACGTGTGGGCTTACTTTCCGCGGCTCGATGCCGACCGTACTCGCCAGTTCCTTCAGAAGCTGCCCGAATCGTTGGCGTGTGAGGTGCCCTTCCTTGGCGCGCGACGGGAACAACCAAGGCGAGACCTGGCCCTCTTTCAAAAAGCTGGCACGAACCTCCAGATACCGGCGCAGGGCGTCCCGGGATGCCTGGGTCACCGGCACCATTCGTTCCCGTCCGCCTTTGCCGCGAACGATGAGGACGTCGCGTTCGCGCTGCGCTGCGGCGAGCGGCAACGTAACCAACTCCGATACCCGGAGCCCGGTCGCATAGAGTAATTCCAGCATCGCCGCGAGCCGCGGTCCCTCTGGATCCTTCATCTCGTATGCGCCGGCGAGAAGAAGCTCCACCTGTTCTTCCGAAAGAATTTTTGGTAGCGAGCGGCCCCGCCGGGGTCCGTCCAAACCTGCCGCCGGGTCATCCGCGCGAATGCCGTCCGAAAACAAAAACCGAAAATATTGACGCACCGCCGAAAGGCGACGCGCCGCGGTCGCAGCGGCCGCCCCGCTGTTTGACAACTCGCCGAGATACGCCCGAATGTCGTCCTGCGTTACGTCCTCGTCCCGCCGGCCACGGCGGTCCATCGATCTCAAAAAATCTTCCAAATCCCGCCGGTACGCCGACAATGTATTTCGCGCGGCGCCGCGTTCCGCGGCCAGCATCTCGAGAAAAATTTCAAGTCGGTGGGCGTTCGCCATCGGC
>CAYYBI010000374.1:0-17429 GCA_964469835.1 uncultured Rhodospirillaceae bacterium | reverse complement strand
AGCAGATCTCCGAAATCACCGCTGTCGTGTCGGACGATACCTTCGACCGGCCGATCTATGCGGGCAACGCGATTGCGACGGTGCAATCGGCGGACCCAGTCAAGATCATTACCGTGCGCGCTACCGGTTTCGATCCGGTCGCGGCGGAAGGCGGCTCGGCGGCGGTCGAGGCTGTCGACGCGACCGGGGATGCCGGCCTCACCAGATTCATCAGCGCGGAAATTTCGAAATCCGAGCGGCCGGAGCTGACCGCCGCGCGGATCGTGATTTCGGGCGGCCGCGGCATGCAGAGCGGGGATAATTTCGTCATGCTCGAAAAAGTCGCGGACAAGCTGGGCGCGGCCGTTGGCGCCTCGCGCGCGGCCGTCGACGCGGGGTTCGTGCCGAACGACTATCAGGTCGGTCAGACCGGCAAGATCGTCGCGCCCGACCTGTACATTGCGGTCGGTATTTCCGGTGCCATCCAGCATCTTGCCGGCATGAAAGACAGCAAGGTGATCGTCGCTATCAACAAGGACGAGGAAGCACCGATCTTTCAAGTCGCCGATTACGGCATCGTCGGGGATCTCTTCACCTTGGTTCCTGAGTTGGATGCCGAACTCGAGTAGACGCCTCCGGCATGGCTGCCCGCGCATCGTCGTGCGGGGCCGCTGCTGACCGCACGGTGGCGAAACGTCGCAGACAACGCCTTGTCCGAAAGGGCCTGAAATCATGATCAAGACAATCGGTGTCATCGGCGCCGGGCAGATGGGCAATGGCATTGCCCATGTCTGCGCCGCCGCCGGATTCGATGTAAAGCTGGTCGATATTTCGCCGGACCAGATCAAGAAGGCAATCGCGACCATCGATCGCAACATGGATCGCCAGGTCAAGCGGTCGTTGATGACCGACGCCGACAAAGCGGCCGCGCTCGCGCGGATCGAGACCGGCTCGGAGTACGATCTCTTCCCCGGCTGCGATTTCGTGATCGAGGCGGCGACCGAAGACGAAAAAATCAAATGCGCGATCTTCGAGAAGGTCGTGCCGATGCTCAACAAGGATGCCTTGCTGGCGAGCAATACCTCGTCGATTTCGATCACCCGGCTTGCGGCGACGACCGATCGTCCCGAGCGCTTCATCGGCATGCATTTCATGCTGCCGGTGCCGGTGATGAAACTGGTCGAGGTGATTCGCGGGCTGGCGACCAACGACGAGACCTTCCAGACCATCAAGTCGCTTGCCGAAACGCTGGGCAAGGATGTGGCGGTGTCGGAGGATTTCCCGGCATTCATCGTCAATCGGATCTTGCTGCCGATGATCAATGAGGCGGTCTATACGCTGTACGAAGGGGTCGGTGGCGTGGAGGCGATCGACAAGGCGATGCGGCTGGGCGCCAACCATCCCATGGGGCCGCTCGAGCTGGCCGATTTCATCGGCTTGGATACCTGCCTGTCGATCATGCAGGTGCTGTATGAGGGACTGGCCGATTCGAAATACCGGCCCTGCCCTCTGCTGGTAAAATATGTCGAAGCCGGTTGGTTGGGCCGCAAGGCCGGGCGCGGCTTTTACGACTACGCCGGAGATACGCCAGTCCCGACGCGGTAGCAGGCGGCGGCCGCGCCGGAACGTGTTTCTACCTGTCGCCGGCCCACGGTAGGGCGTGGCTATGCTTGAGAGTCTTCCCGACGTCGCGTCCCTGTCGATGATGCTGACCGGCGCCTTCGTCGCCGGCTTCGTGACCGGCCTCGCCGGGTTCGGAACCGGCCTGGTATCGTCCGGCCTGTGGTTTCATGCCTTGCCTGCCCCCATGGTGCCGCCGCTGGTTGCGCTTGCGTCGGTCGCCGCCCAGGTCGTCGGTCTCGCGACGGTGCGGAAGGCCTTCGAATGGCGGCGGGCGGTACCTTATCTGGTCGGCGGCCTGGCGGGCGTGCCGCTTGGCGTGGCGGCGTTGAAATATGCCACGCCGGAGATATTGCGGCTCTCGGTCGGCGGGTTCCTGGTGGCCTATGCCGCGTTGCAGCTTTCGGGCGTCGGCCGGTTGCGCATCGGCACGTGGGGCGGCCGCGGATCAGACGGTGTGATTGGCGCCGGTGGCGGCTTCCTCGGCGGCTTTGCCGGCCTTTCCGGGCCGTTGCCGCTGGTCTGGTTGCAGATGCGCGGCGGGACGTCGGCGGAACAGCGGGCCACCTATCAGCCGTTCAATCTGATCGTTCTCGTCGCGGCGAGCGTGGGCATGTCGATCAGCGGCGCAATCGATGGCGGCGTGCTGACCATGGCCGCGCTTTGCCTGCCGGTCACGGTGATCGGCGCGTGGATCGGTGCGCGGGTCTACACCAACGTGAGCGAGAAGGTGTTTCGCCGGATCGTATTGATTTTGCTGCTCGTTTTCGGATTGATCTTGGTGGTTCAAGGCGCCACGTGACCGCGGCCACGGCTATTTTTTTCGGTTTAGGTAATACCCGATCAACGCCTTCGCCTCGGGCGCGTCCCACTCGGCGGGTCCGGTCAGCGCACCGATCACCCGGCCCGACGGATCGATCAGGTAGCTGGTCGGCATGCCGCGCAAGCCGAGCGCCTGGGCGAGCGCGAGCCGTTTGTCGATATAGAGCGCGATCCGGGTCAGGCCGAGTTTTGCGAGAAACGGTTTGGCGACCGCGGCGCCGCCCCGGTCCTCGTTGATCGCGACCACGCGAAATTTCGTGTCGTCGAAAGCTGTCTGCAACCGGTCCAGTGACGGCAACTCGCGAACACAGGGTGCGCACCAGGTGGCCCAGAAATTGACCAGGGTGAGGCGGCCTTGAAAATCCGCCAGTTTTGCCGCCCGGCCGTCGGCATCGGTGAAGGGCGTATCCGGCACTGGCGGGGGCGGGGCGTTGAGAGTAAATTGCTCCATCCATCCGGTCCGCGGCGGCGTGTCCGCCGCCATTGCTTGCGCGCAGCCGCAAGAAACGACGGCGATTAGGGCGGCGCTTAAAAAGACGGTCCGGAGCGATTTCGTGAATGTCATCGATTTTTTCGTTGGTAAGGCAAAATGACCAAGAACAAGATGTGGGGCGGGAGATACGATTCCGGTCCCTCCGCGATAATGGAACGCATAAACGCTTCCATCGATTTCGACCGGCGGCTCTATGCCCAGGATATCGCCGGGTCGAAAGCGCATTGCCGGATGCTGGTCGACCAGGGAATCGTCAGCGTCGAAGACGGTGCGGCGATCCAGGACGGCCTCGACCGCATCCTTAAGGAAATCGAGGCGGGCGGCTTCGAATTCAAGTCCGCGCTGGAAGATATCCACCTTAACATCGAATCACGTTTGAGCGAGCTGATCGGCGCGCCGGCCGGCCGACTGCACACCGCCCGCAGCCGCAACGATCAGGTTGCAACCGATCTGCGACTCTGGGTGCGGGATGCCGCCGACGGTCTCGACGCGCAACTGGGTGCGCTGCAGGCGGCGTTGCTCGATCAGGCGGAAGCGCATGCCGCCACCCTCATGCCGGGGTTCACCCATCTTCAGCCGGCCCAGCCCGTGACTTTCGGCCATCACCTGCTCGCCTATGTGGAGATGGCCGGTCGCGACCGCGGGCGTTTTGCGGATTGCCGCCGGCGGGCCAATGAATCGCCGCTTGGCGCGGCCGCCCTGGCCGGCACGTCGTTCGATATCGACCGCCACGCGACGGCGGCGGCGTTGGGGTTCGACGCGCCCATGGCGAATTCCATCGACGCGGTTTCGGCCCGGGATTTTGCCCTGGAGTTTCTCTCCGCCTGTTCGATTGCGGCAGTCCATCTCTCGCGTCTCGCCGAGGAGCTGGTGCTCTGGTGCACCCCGCAATTCGGCTTCATCCGCCTGTCCGACGCGTTTACCACCGGGTCGTCGATCATGCCCCAGAAGCGCAATCCGGACGCCGCCGAACTGGTGCGCGCCAAGGCCGGCCGCATCGTGGGCGGGCTCACCGGATTGCTGATGGTGCTGAAGGGGCTGCCGCTGGCCTATGGCAAGGACATGCAGGAAGACAAGGAGCCGGTCTTCGACGCCGCCGATAGCCTGGAATTGGCGGTCGCGGCAATGACCGGCATGGTGACGGACATGGAAGCACAGCCGGCGGCGCTTGCGGCGGCGCTTGCGGACGGGTTTCCGACGGCGACCGACCTTGCAGATTGGCTGGTGCGGATGCTCGACATGCCATTCCGCGAGGCCCATCATGTCACCGGTACCCTGGTTTCGCTCGCCGAAAAGCAGGGCTGCGCCCTGGCGGACTTGCCGCTGGCCGAGATGCAGCAGGTGGAAGCGCGGATCACCAAGGATATATACTCTGTATTGAGTAACGAATCCTCGGTCGAAAGCCGCAAAAGCCACGGCGGGACGGCGCCGGCGCGGGTTCGGGAAGCTATAAAGGCTGCGCGGGAGCGGTATTTGTAATGCGAAATCTACGAAAGTTATTGGTCGGAGCCCTCGCCCTGACGCTGGTCCTGTCGGTTGCCGCCTGCGGCAAGAAGGGGCCGCCCAAACCGCCGGGTAAGAACGAATTTCCCCGGCAGTATCCGGCGCCGCTATGAACCATTTCGATTACCGCGCGGGCGCCCTGCATGCGGAAGATGTATCGCTTGCCGCCATTGCCGAAGCGGTGGGTACGCCGTTCTATTGTTATTCCACGGCAACGCTGGTGCGGCACTATCGTGTCTTTACCGAGGCGCTGGAGGGTTTGGAGACGCTGATCTGCTATTCCGTGAAGGCCAATTCGAATCTGGCCGTGATCCGGACCCTGGCCGAATTGGGGGCCGGCGCCGATGTGGTCTCGGGCGGTGAGTTGCTGCGGGCGCTGGCGGCCGGCATACCGCCCGAGCGGGTCGTCTTTTCCGGCGTCGGCAAGACCGAGGAAGAACTTGCCCTGGCGCTCGATCGCAAGATTCACCAGGTAAACGTGGAATCCGTTCCCGAACTGGAGGCCTTGTCCGCCCTTGCCGTCGCGCGCAAGGCGACGATGGCGGTCGCGGTGAGGGTCAATCCGGATGTCGACGCGGAGACGCATGACAAAATCGCGACCGGCCGCAGCGAGGACAAGTTTGGGGTCGATATCGAGGACGCGATGGCGGTTTTTGCCCGTGCCGCGGAACTGCCGGGCGTCACGCCGGTTTCCGTTGCCGTTCATATCGGCTCGCAGCTTACCGATTTGGGCCCGTTCCGGGCCGCCTTCGAGCGGGTCGCGGAATTGGTGCGGGCGCTGCGGGACGCCGGACACGATATCCGCCGCCTGGACCTGGGCGGCGGCCTGGGCATCCCGTATTATGGGGAGACGCCGCCCTCGCCGGCGGAGTATGCGGCGATGGCGCGCGAAACGCTGGGCGATTTGGGCTGTACACTGATGTTCGAGCCCGGACGGATGCTGGTCGGCAATGCGGGCCTGCTGGTGAGCCGGGTGATCTATGTGAAGCAGGGCCGAACGCGGCGGTTCGTCGTGATCGACGCGGCGATGAACGACCTGATCCGGCCGACTCTGTATGATGCCTATCATGGTGTGGTTGCGGTCCGCCAGCCGGGCGAGAACGCGCGTCTCGACCCGGTGGATATCGTGGGACCGGTGTGTGAGACCGGCGATACTTTTGCCCAGAATCGCGCCATGCCGCCGCTCGTCACGGGAGATTTATTGGCATTTACTTCCGCTGGGGCGTACGGTGCCGTGATGGCTTCGAGCTATAATTCTCGTCTGCTGGTACCGGAGGTGTTGGTGAACAGAGAGGCCTTTAGCGTCGTTCGTGCGCGGCCGAGCTACGACGACTTGTTGGCGTTGGACAGTTTCGCCGATTGGCAGGACGAGGCTGCAATCCGGCGGCGGCGGGCTTGATGGACTGGCGCCGGATGCAACGCAAGACCGGCGGGCGGCCGGTTGCGGTCTGGCGGGTCGCCGGTTCCTGGCTGGCACTCGCATGGGAACGGCTGTGGCCGGCGCTTTGGCCGGCGGTTGGCGCCGCCGGAGTTTATCTACTCTTGGCCCTCACCGATGTGTTGCCGCTGGTCGCGGGCTGGCTGCATGCGCTGGTGTTGGGCGCATTCGCCGCCGCTTTTCTGGTGTTGGCCTGGCGGTCGTTGCGCCGCCTGCGGCTGCCGAGCTACGGTGCGACCTTGCGTCGGTTGGAACGCGCAAACGATCTGCTGCATCGGCCCCTCGATGCGGTTTCCGATGAATTGGAGGTCGGTGCAAATAACACCGAGACCCGCAAGTTGTGGGAACTGCATCAAGATCGCATGCGGGCCACCGTTTCCCGCCTTCGCATCGGCTGGCCGTCGCCCGGGCTTATTCGGCGCGATCCATTTGCGTTGCGGATCGCGCTCGGCATTGCGCTTACGGTCGGATTGATTGTCGCCGACGATCCGGTCGACCGGGTTGCACGGGCGTTGACGCCCGATCTGACGCGCGTGGCGAGCGGCAGTCCCGCCAAGCTGGATGCCTGGATCACGCCGCCGGAATACACCCGCACAGCACCGATTTTCCTCGCTTCTGGCGGTGGAGACGGGAAGAACGCACCCGAGAAAGCGAAAATCATCGTGCCGTTCGGCAGCACGCTGGTTGCGCGTATCAGCGGCGGCGTCGGCACACCGGAACTCGCCGGGGATGGCAGCCGGATCGAATTCGAGCCTCAGGCTGCAGGCAGTTTTCAACTGGAACACACGCTGATCGAGGATGGCGATTTGTCAATCCGGCAGGGCCGGCGCGTCCTCGGGGGCTGGAAAATTTCCGTAACCCCCGACGACCCTCCAGCGGTTTCCTTCGTGCGTCCGCCGTCGCGCACGCGGCGCAATGCGATGCGCCTCGATTTTCAAGCGATCGATGATTACGGCGTTGAAAAAGTGGTTGCCCGGATCAGCCGGTCGGGCGCCGTGCCGGCGGGATCGGCGCTGGCGAAGTTCGATCCGATCGCTCTGGATCTACCGTTGCCGGGTTTGCAGCTCCGGCAGGTCAAATCGACGAGTTACAACGATCTGACCGCCCATCCCTGGGCCGGATTGCCGGTCAATCTGGTGCTGACCGCGACCGACGCCGCCGGGCAGACGGGAAGCAGTAAGACGGTCCAGATGGTTCTGCCGGAACGCGCCTTCACCCACCCCGTCGCGCGCGCGATCATCAAACACCGCCGGTTGCTGGCGCTGTATCCCGAGAAGAACCGTAACCGCGTGGCGGCACTGCTCGAACAAATTGCATGGGAGTACGAGCAGTACAACGGTGATACGGTGGTCTTCCTGGGCTTGTCCACCGTGTCGCGTCGGCTGGACAATGAAAAGTTGGATACGCCGCAAAAATTGTTGGCGGTTCTGCAACTCCTCTGGAATGTGGCGCTGCGTATTGAAGACGGGAATCTGTCGCTGAGCGAGCGTGCTTTGCGCGACATTCAGCAAGCGCTTCAGGACGCCTTGTCGAAGAAGTCGACGGATGCCGAGATTGAGCGATTGCTGAAGGAATTCGAACGCGCGCTCGGCGAATACCTCAATGCGCTCGAAGAAAAGTTGCGCGCAATGCCGCGGCAACGGGCGGAGAACATGCCGCCGGACGCGCGGGTGCAAATGCTCCGCCGAGAGGATATCAAGAAGCTGCTCGACCGAATCCGGGAATTGTCGCGCAGCGGGCAACGCGACGCCGCGCGGCAAATGCTGTCGCAGCTGCGGAATATGTTGGAAAACCTGCGCACGCGTCAGTTGGCACGACCCGGCGGCAAGCAGCGCCGCGCGATGAAGATGCTCAACGAATTGCAGGACATTATTCGAAACCAGCAGGGCTTGCTCGACCGTACCTTCAAGGAAGCGCAGCGGCGGGGGCAAATGCGCGGCTCGACGCCGAATAATCCGATGCTCCGCCTGCCGCCGAATTTCTTTCCCCCTGGATCGAGCCCGCCCGAGGGCAAGAAACAGTCGCCGGCCCCGATGGCAAAGGAATCCGAATCTCAGGAAAAACTGCGCCGTCGCCTGGGTGAGTTGATGCGGCAATTGGGCGAAATGACGAAATCCATACCGCGCGCCCTTGGCCGTGCGGAGCGCTCGATGAACGAGTCTACCGGACGGTTGGGGACCGGTCAGGCCGGGCAAGCGGTACCGCCGCAGACCCGCGCCATCGACCAGTTGCAGCAGGGAGCCCGTTCGGCGACCGAGCAGTTGATGCGTCAACTGGGCAGGGGGCAGCGGCCCGGCGAAGGCACCGAACCGTTCGGCAATTCACGCCGGGCTCAGGACCCGTTCGGACGTGACGTCGATAAAACCGGTCGAAGCGCCAACACCGATGATGTCGAAATTCCGGATCAAGACAGCATTCAGGGCTCGCGCCGCATCCGCGACGAATTGCGCCGGCGTGCCGGCGAACGTCAGCGGCCCAAGTTCGAACGCGATTACATAGAGCGATTATTGAAACAGTTTTAGGGCGCGTCCGGTGCCGTTTCCCCAGGGCTGCGATCACTTGAGCCGCGGTATCGTCGGCTCCTTCACCGGCTTGGCGCTTGATGGGATCTTGTTCGCGATACCCATTTCGCCGGGGCGGGTAAAGGTGATATCCAGCTTTTGAGCGGTTCCCGGCGGGTTGCGAAATTCCGTCTTGTATCCGACTAATTCGCCGGGCTCGATTTGCGCCTGGTCCGCACGGAATGTCCAGACATGCAGTTCCGACCCGTCCTTGCCGAGTAGTGCGCCCCGCATCAGCGGCAGGGAGAGAGGATGATTCGAAGTGTTTCGGATCTCGCCTTCGACGACCAAAATTTCGTCATTGCCCTTGATCTTCTTCTTCGGTTTGGGCTCGATAATCTGCAAACCGGTGCCGAGAATATCAGGCTGCAACCCGATCATAGCGTAGACGGAATTCGACCAGGGCAGCCACATGACGATATCTTTCTGCCACCGGAAGGCGCCGGCGCCGAGACCTCCCAAAAAGAGAATGAGGCCAATCAGGGCGAACGTCGCCGCGCGGCCGCTGCGCCGCCGGGGGGGATTCGCCCTGTTTCGGTTATTCGGTGTTTCGGGTGGCGCAATGGGCGGCGGCGGAAACCCGTCCATCGCGGCGGCCGCGGACGGACCCGTCGCCTGGGTTTCGGCGTCGAGGACCGGGGGAGCCGGCGACTCCATCCCGATCGGTGGTGGATCCGCCAATGCCTGGGCGATCGCATCGGATTCGGTTGTCGCGAGGGGCGCCGTCTGATGTGCTTCCGCGGCTGGCTCCTGGACCATTTCCGGGAACGGGTCCGGCAGCATTTCGGGAGGGGCATCGGTTGCACCGAATTCCGCGGCGATATTGCGTCCACCCGTTGGCGAGGCCGGTTCGGGCGTGGGATCCGGAGCGGCAACGGGTTCGGCCGGCAAGACCGGCTCGGGGTCGGTGCTGAACAACGGTTCGGGTTGCGGGTCTGCCGCGAAGGCCGGCTCCGCGGGCGTGACGTCGGGATTGGATTCAGGCAGCTCAGGCAGCGGCGGCACGGGCTGGTCCGGTTCGGCGACAAACGCCGACGGCGGGTTTTCCGGTACCGGAATGTCCGGTGGCGGCGGATTTTCGGGCGTGGCGGGCGCAGGCGCCGGGTGTGCGTCAACCGGGGAATCGAGTTCGGTCGACGTGCCGTCAGGCAAGGCAAGCCACTGATGGCTGCATTTGCTGCATCTGACTTTGCGGCCGGCGGCTCCGAGAGCGTCCGGATTGACATTGAAGCTGGCACCGCAGCCCGGGCAGGTAATAATCATCTTGTGTAAACTGCGAACCTTGGATGGTAATATAAAAACATTGTCGGGATTCTAAGGGGTCGGGAGTCCGGTTGCAACAACGGCGGTGCTTTACGCAAGGCATTGTCCATGCCATGTTGCCGATCCAGAGCGCTCATGATTTGCGGCCCCTTTCAGGGGTGCGAGGCCAGTAATTTCCTAATTCGGGACACGGCATAGACGGTGGTTCGTTTCGAAAACGTGGGCATGCGCTATGGAGCTGGTCCGGAGGTATTGAGCGATATAAATTTCACGCTGGAACCCGGATCGTTTCATTTCGTCACCGGACCCAGCGGGGCGGGCAAATCGACTTTGCTCAAGCTTCTGTATTTGGCGTGCCGTCCAAGCCGCGGGTTCGTCAATCTGTTCGGCCGGGAAGTGACCAAGATCCCGTCCCGGGAACTGCCGCAGTTGCGCCGCCGAATCGGTGTCGTTTTCCAGGATTTCCGGCTGATTTCTCACCTTTCCGCCTTTGATAACGTCGCCCTGCCGCTACGCGTTTCCGGTGGACGGGAAGAGGTGATTCAAAAACACGTTACCGAATTGTTGTCCTGGGTCGGGCTCGCCGATCATTTGAATGCCCGTCCGCCGACCCTGTCCGGTGGTCAGCAGCAGCGCGTCGCGATCGCACGGGCGGTCATCGCGCATCCGAACTTGCTGCTGGCAGACGAACCGACCGGCAATGTCGACGATACCATCGCCGTGCGCCTGCTGTATCTGTTCGAGGAATTGAACCGCATGGGGACCACGGTCATCATTGCGACCCATAACGAGAGCCTGGTGTCGCGGTTTTCCCATCCGGTGCTGCATCTCGAGGACGGGGTGCTGGAGCTAAGGGGGGCGATGGCGGCAACGTGATGGTCCGTAGCCAAGATGTCCTGCCCTTCGCAAAGGAATCCACGACGCGCCTGTTGCCATGGATCGTCGGGGTAATGGTTTATCTTGCGGCGGTGATGATGGCCGGCGCAATGCTGCTGGCGGGAGTTGCGGCGGATTGGAACCGCGACCTTACGGGCAGCTTCACGGTACAGATTCCACCGGCGGAAAAGAAATCGAGCGGCAGCGACAAAGCGCGGGTCGATCGCGTGATCAAGCTGCTTCAGAAGACGCCGGGCATCCTCAAGGTGAAGGCGATACCGGCAAAGGAAACCGCGCAGTCCCTCGAACCGTGGCTTGGTGCGAATTTTGATGCCGACGATCTGCCCCTGCCTCGGGTCGTCGACGTCACGCTCGACCGCACCAAGACGGTTGACCTGATTGCCGTCGGCGAACAATTGCAGAAGGCGGTGCCGGGCGCCGGTTTGGATAGCCATGAATTCTGGCGGGACCAGATCCTTTCGCTCGTTCATGCGCTTGGCGCGCTTGCCGCAGTGGTGATCGCCTTGATCGGCGGTACGTGCGTCAGCGCGGTGGTCTTCGCGACACGGGGCGGCGTGGCGGTTCATAAGGAAGTCATCGAGGTTTTACATCTCATCGGCGCCACCGACGATTATATCGCCCGGCAGTTTCAACGACAGGCGTTCCGGATAGCCCTGATCGGCAGCCTATTTGGCGCAATCGTGGCGGTCTTGACGCTGTTTGCGATCTCCCGATTCGTAACCCGATTGGATGCGGTCTTGCTGCCGACGCCGCAGCTGGCGATTTGGCAGTGGTGCGTCCTGGCGCTGGTTCCCTTGTTTGCCAGTTTTATTGTCACGTCCGCCGCACGCCGGACCGTTCTGCGCACCCTGCGCCAGATGCTGTAACCTTGGCCCGGCGATCGAACGCTCCAGTGTTTCGGAATTGGCCGACGGGATTCGTGGTCATCGGCAATCGTTGGTCATAGTCGGATGCGGCGCGGCAACATCAGATTTCGGATCGTATCGATCGCGCTGATATTGTTGGTCGTGACGTGGTTGGCCGGTCTGCCCTATTTCGCGGCAGGCATTCCACGGCAGGCGGCGCCCGCACTGGAGAAAGCGGACGCCATCGTCGTGCTGACAGGCGGCACCTTGAGGCTGGAGCGCGGTCTCGAACTTCTCGGTCAGGGGGTGGCGAAAAAGCTGTTCGTCTCCGGCGTGCACCGCGGCGTCGACGTGCAGCAATTGTTGCGGTTGTCGCGGCAATCACCGCAGGCGCTGGATTGCTGCATCGCTTTGGGCTACAGCGCTGATCACACCGCCGGCAATGCGGCAGAAACCGCTGACTGGTTGCGCAAACAGGGTTACAAATCAATCTATCTTGTAACCGCCAGTTATCATATGCCGCGCAGTCTGGTGGAATTCCGGGCGCGCATGCCGGCAATTCGAACCTTGCCCTATCCGGTATTTCCGGAGCATGTGAAGTTGGTCGGCTGGTGGCGATGGCCGGGCACGGCGAGCTTGATCGTTGGTGAATACAACAAGTATCTATTGGCCATTCTGCGCCGGGAATTTGACGAGATTTTAGGTGGGTAGACGGTCGATGGATGCAATCAGGTCAATGATGTTCTCCATGGTTTTCTACGGGTGGTCGACGATTCTCAGCCCTCTGTATGTGCCGTTGATGCTGCTGCCGCGGCGGATGTTTTGGTTCATGGCCTGGATTTGGGTTCGGTCCTGCATTGTTATCGCCCAGGTGGTTGCGGGCATCGACTATGAAGTCCGTGGAAAGGAAAACTTGCCTGAAGGGGCGTTCATCGTCGCCTCAAAACACCAATCGGCGTGGGACACGCTGATCTACAACAAATTGTTCGAGGATTGCGCCTACGTCCTGAAGCGCGAGCTGTTTTGGTTTCCGTGTTTTGGCTGGTTTCTTTGGAAGGTCGGCATGATCGGTATCGACCGCAGCGGTGGCGCCAGTGCCCTCAAGGGAATGGTGCAGCAGGCACGCAAATGGCTCGCCGCCGGGCGTGTGATTGTCATCTTTCCGCAGGGAACGCGCACGAATCCCGGGGCCGCGCGGCCTTACTTGCCGGGAGTAGCCGCCCTCTACATGCAGTGCGGCGTGCCGGTGGTGCCGGTGGCGCTGAATTCCGGCCAATTTTGGCCGAGACGCCGGATCGCTAAGCGTGCCGGGACGATTGTCGTCGAATATCTGCCGCCGATCCTGCCCGGGCTCAGCCGGCGCGAGTTCATGGTGACGCTCGAGGATCGAATCGAGACGGCGACCCGCCGAATCGAATTGGAAGGCGCGGCGCAATTGGCCGCCCGATAGTCGGGCTGCAACAGAACAATAGCGGAACATTTGTTGACCTGCGCGGCCTGACGCACTAGCTTCTATGCAAGGCTACAGGGCAGTGATCATGGATCGGCTGACTTCCTTTTCCCATCAGATCTGGGACATGAAATATCGTCTCAAGCGGGCCGACGGTACACCTGTCGATCTGTGCATCGAGGATAGCTGGAAGCGTGTCGCCGCCGCCCTTGCGGCACCCGAGAAAAATCCCGCGAAATGGCGGAAGGCGTTCTTGGGGGCGTTGCAGGATTTCGAATTCCTGCCGGCCGGCCGGATTATCGCCGGCGCCGGCAGCGGGCGTTCGGTTACGCTTTTCAATTGCTTTGTCATGGGTGACATCCCGGACGACATGGGCGGGATCTTCGGCCACCTGAAAGAGGCGGCCTTGACGATGCAGCAGGGCGGCGGAATCGGCTACGACTTCTCGTCGTTGCGGCCCCAGGGTGCGCTCGTTCGAGGCGTCGGGGCGGATGCATCCGGTCCGCTGAGCTTTATGGATGTCTGGGATTCGATGTGCCGGACCATTATGAGCGCGGGATCGCGCCGCGGCGCCATGATGGGAACGATGCGGTGCGACCACCCTGATATCGAGGCGTTCATCGACGTCAAGCGGCGGCCGGACCGGCTGCGAATGTTCAATCTTTCGGTGCTGGTGACCGACGACTTCATGATCGCAGTCGAGAGCGATGCGGATTGGAAGCTTGTTTTCGACGGCAAGACATACAAGACCGTCCGGGCGCGGGCATTGTGGGATGATCTCATGCGCGCGACCTACGACGTGGCCGAGCCGGGGGTGATCTTCATCGACCAAATCAACCGGCGCAACAATCTGTATTACTGCGAGGAAATTCGTGCGACCAACCCGTGCGGCGAACAACCCTTGCCGCCCTACGGCGCCTGTGACCTGGGCTCGATCAACCTAACCCGGCTGGTGCGTAATTGCTTCACCGACCGTGCGGCGCTGGATTTGGATGCGCTGTCGGCGCTGGTGCCGGTTGCCGTGCGAATGCTGGACAATGTTGTCGACATTTCGGAATTTCCGCTTGAAGCGCAGCGGCACGAAGCGCACTCCAAGCGCCGTATCGGGCTTGGCGTGACCGGGCTTGCGGATGCGCTGATCCTATGCGGCGTGCGATACGGTAGCGCCGAAGCGGTCGCCCTGACGCGCGAATGGCTTGCGGCGATACGCCGCGCCGCCTACCTCGCCTCGGTTGAGATTGCCCGGGAAAAGGGCCCTTTTCCATTGTTTGACCGCGACGCCTATCTTCAGGGGGAGAGCATCGCCGCCCTTGAAGCCGACATTCGGGATGCGATTGCCGAGCACGGCATTCGCAATGCCTTGCTGACGTCGATCGCCCCGACCGGCACGATTTCCCTGCTGGCCGGGAATGTATCGTCCGGCATCGAGCCGGTTTTCGCCTATGAGTTTCAACGTAATGTCCTGAATCCGGATGGCACGCGCGGGACACATACGGTGGCGGACCACGCCTACGCCCTGTTCCGGGAACGCTTCGGCGAGACCGCGGCGCTGCCGGAGTATTTCGCTGATGTGCAGACGTTGACGCCGGAAGACCATCTGGCGATGCAGGCGGCGGCGCAGGAATTCGTGGACAGCTCGATTTCAAAAACCGTCAATTTGCCACCGGAAATTTCGTTCGACGCGTTCAAGGATATTTACCGTCGGGCCTATGAAACCGGGTGCAAAGGCTGCACCACCTACCGGCCGAATTCGGTAACCGGCGCGGTTTTGTCCGTCGCCGATGAGACCGGCAAGGCGTCGTCGGCGGTGCGCAAAATTGGTGACGGGGGTGATCCTGGGGATAATGGCATCGTGTATATGACCGAGCCCCTGGAGCGTCCGGAATCACTTGCCGGCAGCACCTATAAACTGGTTTGGCCCGATAGCGACCACGCGATTTATATTACGCTCAACGATATCATGGAGGGGGAACGCCGGCGGCCTTTCGAAGTTTTCATAAATTCAAAGAACATGGAGCACTACGCCTGGACCGTGGCGCTGACCCGGATGATCAGCGCGGTATTCCGGCGCGGCGGCGATGTCAGCTTCGTCGTCGACGAATTGAAGGCGGTGTTTGATCCACGCGGCGGTCAATGGATGGAGGGCAAGTATGTCCCGTCCTTGCTTGCCGCGATCGGCGGGGTGATCGAGCGGCACATGATTGAAATCGGCTTTCTGCCCGCACAAGAACCGATCTTCAGGGATCAGGATGATGGCGCCGTCCGGCTCGCGGTCGGCCAATCGCCCTTGCGACAGTGCCCGAAATGCGGCGCGGCGTCTCTGGTCCGGCAAGAAGGCTGCGACGTGTGCATCAATTGCGGCTACAGCAAATGCGCGTGATAGGTCCCGGTCAGTCGTCTTGGCGGTCGTCGTTTGAGTCGTCTTCGCGATCGGCGGAGTCGACGGAATGCAGCAGCCGGCGCAAGTGACCATCGGCGATACCGAGTTTCCGCAGATGGGCGACGGTCTGGGCCAGGTAATCCCGGTTGGTCCCCCGCTCGCCCCGGGCGCGGCGGATCATGCGAACGGTTTTATCGAAATCCAAAGACCTAGCGAAAGTCGGGCCGTGCAGATCGACGACGAAGGCGCGCGCGACAATGGGCCGGGTTCGCAGCCGGACCTTCACGCTGGTCGGCCGGTAGTCATACTGGACCATCTCCCGATCCCACAAATAGGCCAGCACCGCTTCCGCATTTTTGCGCGCGACCCGAAAGGCCATGCCGTGGCAGCAGCCGCCGGGCGCGAGGCCGAGCACCAGGCCGGGCAGATCCTCGGTTCCGCGGTGACGATGGGAATACAGGCAAAACCGCCGGTGATAGCCGTGGATCAACCCGGGTTCGGCATCGGTATGGTCGAATCCCGGGTTCCACATCAACGAGCCATAGCCAAACACCCAGAATCCACCGGATGGCGGAAGCGCCATGAAACGTGCCCGTGCCGGCTCGATGGATTGCTCGTTCATTCGGAAATTTTCGGCGCAAGCCGGCCGATCGTTGAGTTGATGAAGAATTGCGAATGCTTTGCCCGCAACGGCCGGACTTATAAGGAGTGCGTTAAGTCATGTCCATAATTTCGCTCCGCGCGCTCCTGGTTGCCGTCGCCGGTCTCATTTTGCTGGCTGGCGCCTATGCCGGCTATTGGTTTTATGCCGCGGCGTTGCTGGAGAACGGTTTCGCGGATTGGCGCGGCGCGCGGCAAGCGCAGGGGTATATGGTCACGCATGGCGCGGTGTCGGTGACCGGGTTTCCCACCGCGTTGCGGCTGACGGTCGCGGACCCGTCATTCGCCGATCCGCGCCGGGGCTGGTCCTGGAGGGGTCGCCGCGTCAGCCATGAGATAGCGCCCTGGAATTGGTACTGGTATCGCCTCGAATTCGAGGGATCGCACGAGGCGGCGTTGACTGTAGACGGCCGCCGCCGCGTCTATCAGGGGGAAGCCAAAAGTGCGGTCTTCATCGGCCGCGCGTTGTCCTCCGGCGGCATGGACAAAGGCGCCTTGGACGTGACGGCGCTGCGCATACGCGAATCCGGGGGCGACGCCGCATCGACCATTCAGCAACTCCGTCTGCACCTCGACGCGGTCGGGACGCCGGACGGAAAGCCCGATATGCGTGTCACTTTGATGGTCGAACGCGCCCACCTCGCCGAGGGTGCGGCCTTTGCATTGGGGTCGGATATTGCGCGCCTCGAAGCACACGGCACGCTGCGCGGTGGCGTCCCGTCACGGGTCGACCACGCGGCGTTCGAGCGCTGGCGCGCCGGCGGCGGAATTGTCGATCTGGAATGGCTAAAGCTGGCCTGGGGGCCGCTCGATCTCGAGGCAAAGGGGACGGTTACGCTGGACGAACGCATGCGACCGCTTGGTGTCCTGACGGCCGATATTCGCGGCCATAACGAGACGATCGATGTCCTCGAACAGGCCCGGTTGCTTCGGCGCAAGGCCGCGGCAACCTCGCGCATCGCCCTCTCGCTCCTAGCGAAGCCGGATAAGGACGGTAAAGGCAGCGTTCTGACCGTTCCCGTCACCGCACAGGACGGTCGCCTGTATTTGGGCTTCGTACGACTGCTCGTGTTGCCGCCTATTCCTTTTCCGGCTCGGTCGGGTTGAACGAGCCGGCCTGACCCATGTCGATGACGCCGCGCCGGATCGCCCGGGTGCGGGTAAACACGTCTTCCAGGGTTTCACCTTCGCCCCAGCGGATTGCGCGTTGCATGGCGGTCAGGTCCTCGACGAAACGTCCAAGCAATTCGATCACCGCTTCGCGGTTGTTCAGGAATATGTCGCGCCACATAACCGGATCGGATGCAGCGATCCGTGTAAAATCGCGGAAGCCGCCGGCTGAATATTTTATGACCTCGCGGGTTTCCACGACGTCCTGCTCGTCTTCCCGTTCGCGCAGGAGCTGGTTCTCCAGATCGCTCGCCGTGCCGACGATCGTATAGGCGATCAGATGCGGCAAATGCGAGGTGATGCCAAGCACCCGGTCATGGTGATGCGCATCGAGAAGCTCGACCTTGC
>CAYYBI010000373.1:0-7423 GCA_964469835.1 uncultured Rhodospirillaceae bacterium | reverse complement strand
GAAATTCTGAAGGCGCGCGGCGTCGATGCGGCGATCGGCCCCGAGCGGTTTCGCGAACAGGTAGAAGATTTGACCGATGGCGCCGGGCTCGACGTGGTTTACGATCCCGTTGGCGGCGACGTGACGCGGCCGTCACTCAGCTGTCTGCGGGTCGGCGGGCGGCTGGTGACGATCGGCTTTGCGGGCGGCGATATTCCTAGCGTTCCGCTAAATATTCTCCTGATCAAAAATATCAGCGTCATGGGGTTCAATTGGGGAGAATATGTCGGCTGGGGTCCGACGGACCGACGCGATGCGTTTTCCACACCGGTGGCCGAGATGATGGCCGTGCTGACCGGATGGTGGCAGGCGGAGAAAATTGCGCCGACCGTCCACCAACAATTCGATCTCGCCGAATTCGCCGCAGCGATGGCCGAGGTTCGCGAACGGCGGGCGATCGGCCGTGTGGTGCTCACGCCGTGATGACGGATTCCGGTGCTATTCCGCCGGCTTCAGTCGACGTAGTTCGGAAAGGGCGGGGCCGAGAATGAGGCAGAGCGGCAGGGTCAGCAGAACGACGCAGCCGATCACCGTCATCGTGGTGCCGATCCCGGCCCAATCGGCGAGCGCACCGTAGGCCAGGGGCGCGATCAATCCGCAGGTGGAGCCGAGCGTGTACATCAATCCGAAGGCGCGCGAATGTTTGTCGTCGTCGATGAGGTCGCCAACCGACCCGTAGATTACCGACGAGGTGCCATTTATGAATACACCGACCACCGGCAGCAGGAAGAACGCATAGAGCTGCGGCGCGGCCACGATCAGCAGGATGCCGGCGCCGGTGGCAATTTCGGTAATGGCGATGCTGCGCGCGATGCCGACGCGTTCGGCGAGTATGCCGCAGGCCAGTTTGCCGCACATGCCGCCGAAGACGGTAACCAGGACAGCCGCCGCAGCCCATTCGGTCGGTACGCCCTTTTCGATCATCAGAAAGGCGACGAACGTCAGGAAACCATTGCGCGTTGAATTGTCGAGCGCCGCGATGATACCCAGCGAAACAAAACCGGATTTATGGCGAATGCCCCATCCCTTGTTCTCCGATGCGGCATGCACTTCCTGCACCGTTGGGCGTGCGCCCGAGCCGGCCTGGAGCAACAGCACGAATGCCGCCACGGCGGCGATCAACGCAAACACGCCATAGCCGATCACGGGCGCCTGCCAGGAAAGGCCGAATCCGGTCAGCAAAATAGTGAGGCCCATGAACAGAAATTTGCCGACATCGCCGCAGGAGTTGTAGGCACCGAGGGCGGAACGCCGTCCGGCACCGGGATAGGCGGCAGTGATCAGCGAGGAGGACAAGGGGTGTTGAACCGCCGCGCCCAGCCCGGCAAGAAATATGAAAACCAGCAGGGATACGAAGCCGGTCGAAAATCCCAGTCCAATGAACGCGAGCCCGGCGACCGCCGTGCCGGCGGCCAGCAGAACACGCTCGCCCATGCGTTCGGCAAACAGGCCGGCAGGAATCTGCATGCCCGCCATGGCGACCTTGTTGGCCGATCGGATCAGCGCGACCTCCGCATAGGACAGTCCGAAGGCTTCGCGCAGCAGCGGCAGCAGCGCATACAGCATGTCGACCAGGCCGTCATGCAGGCCGTGTACGCCGCAGCAGGTGCCGAGTGTGAGCCGGGGTTTTTGGTGTGCCATGGAGAACGCAGTTTATGTCATAAAACCGTAAAAGACATTAGCGTGCGGATATGGATTGGGACGACTAGCCGCCGTGATGGGGCATGCCGGTCGCGGATTTTGCGGTCGCGCTCTTGATGGCGACCTCCACGGTAACCGTACCGGCCCGTTCGAAGGTCAGCGTCAGGGGAAATTTTTCACCCTTCTTCAGCGTGCGGGTCAGGCGCATCAGCATAATGTGGAGACCGCCGGGTTTGAGCATGACGCTTCCGCCCGTGGGAATTGGAATGTCGTCTACCGGGCGCATCTGCATGACGTCTCCGGACATACGATGGGTATGCAATGACGCATGTTCGGTAACCGGTGTCTTGGCGCCGATCAATTTGTCGCCTTGGTCACCGGAATTTTTCAGATGCATATAGGCGACGCCGACGCGGCCCTTGCCAATCGTTGCGCGGGCCCAGGGATGCTCGATATGCACGGTGCCAACGCGAAATTCCGTTGCACCGGCTTGGCGCGCCACACCACCTGTGGCGGCAATCAGACACAGGGCGAACAGGACGTGAAATTTGAATCCGGTGACTCTGAACATCGCTTTTTTTCTCCAACTGGCGTTCGGTCCGCGACGCTAGCGGAGAGGGCGTGCCGCCGCACTGCGGCATGGTGTCGTCCCGAATGAATTTCAGCGATCGGGGACTGTTGGTGTTAGGCGATTTGCAATTGCCGGGAGGTTTGCGCTAGGGTGCCGCCGAATCACCCCCCCCACATAGAGAATCCCTTGCCGAGAGACACGATGAGTCCTCACGACCAACTGGAATCCTTCGACGATTTGGCGCCGGAGCCCGACCATTTTTTGGCGGATGTGCTAACAGGCTTGGGCCGGCCTCAGAAGAAACTTCCTTGCAAATACATCTATGATGAGAAGGGCTCGCAGCTTTTCGATCAGATTTGCGAATTGCCGGAATATTATCCGACGCGCACGGAAATGGCGCTGCTCGAGGAGAAAGGCGCTGAAATAGGTGCCTGTGTCGGCCCATCGGCGCAGATCGTCGAATATGGATGCGGCTCGGTACAAAAAATCCGGCTGCTTCTCGATGCCTTGGAGAAACCGGTTTCGTATGTCGCCGTCGATATATCGCGGGAGCATTTGCTGAATGCGGCGGCTGCGCTGGCGAAAGACTATGCTGACCTGGAAGTGCACGCCTTGTGCGCCGATTTCACGAAACCATTCGACGTTCCGCCGGTGAGCAATGTGCCGGGCGCGCGCCGTGTCGGATTTTTCCCGGGTTCGACATTGGGGAATTTCAATCGCAAGGATGCCGTCGAATTCCTGGCGAGCGCCGCGCAATCTCTTGGTGCCGGCGGGGGCATGGTGATTGGCGTCGACTTAAAGAAGGACGAAGCGCTGCTGAACGCGGCCTATAACGATTCGCAAGGGCTCACGGCACTGTTTAATCTGAACCTGCTTGAGCGGATCAACCGGGAGTTGAAGGGGGATTTCGATATCGATTCCTTCACTTTCCGGGCGCAGTACGACGATGTGAAGGGACGGGTCGAATCCTACCTGTATAGTTCACGCGAACAGACGGTGCGCGTCGACGGCGAAACCTTCGAATTCGAAATGGGCGAATCGATTCATACCGAGAACTCACACAAGTACAGCATTCCGGAATTTCGGGAGCTCGCACGGGTTGCCGGTTTCGGCCATAAGCAGGTCTGGACCGACGAAGAACAGCTCTTCAGCATCCACTACCTTGAAGTGGCCTAGGCCTGGATCAAACGATCCGCCGCGCCTTTAGGTCGGCGATCCGTTTCACGTCATACCCAAGTTCGTCGAGCAGCGTGTCCGTGTCCTGGCCGAGTTCCGGTCCCGGACGGTCGGGCGTTGGCTCGCCGGTGCGGAAGGGGGCTTCCAGAAGGTGGAATTCACTGCCGTCCTGGTGCGCCAGGGTCTGGATCTTGCCGTTCTCGGTGACGAATGGATTGTCGAGCGCCTGTTTCACGTCATAGATCGGCGCGGCAGGCACCTGTCCGGCAAAATGGTCGAGCCATTCATCCGTGGTTTTGTCCGACATCGCCGCGTCCAACATGTCCTGGATCAGCGCGCGGTTTTCCAGCCGGTCCTTGAAGCGCAGAAAGCGTGTATCCTCGCCCCATTCCGGCCGGCCCAGCTTTTCGCAGAGCGCGGGCCAGAACTTCTCCTTGTTGCACATGATGAATATCCAGCCGTCCTTGGTCTTGTATTGCGCGCAGGGGGTGAGCGACGGGTGGCCGGAGCGCTCCTCGCGGCCCTGCACATGCCCGGTATTGAGATACCAGGTCGCCGGATAGGAGACGTTCGACAAAGCCAGATCGAACAGGCTGACATCGATGTCGCGGCCGATGCCCGTGCCGCGCGCGTTCAGGACGGCCGACACCGTCTGATAGGCGAGGGCGAGACCGGTCATGATGTCGACGATGGACAGGCCGAACCGGGTCGGCGGCGTATCCGGTTCGCCGGTAAGCGAAAAATAGCCGGCTTCCGCCTGCATGAGATAGTCGTAGCCGGGCCACGTGGCCCGCGGACCCTCGCGGCCGTATGCGGTCAGAAACGAACACACGATGCGCGGGTTCAGCGCGCCCAGAGTGTCATAGGTCAGTCCGAGCTTGGCGGGCACATCGCCGCGCAAATTGCAGGTCACGGCATCGGACGTTTTCACCAGCTCGTGGAAGACTTCCTGGCCCGCATCGGTGCCGAGATCGAGCGTTAGGCTGCGTTTGTTGCGATTGAAGCTCTGGTAAAACAGGCTCGAACTCGTGCTTTCGCCATCGCCAAGGAAAAACGGCCCGACGCTGCGGCCCATATCGCCGCCGTCCTTCGGATTTTCGATCTTGATGACCTCGGCGCCGATATCGGCGAGATACTGTGTCCCGCAGGGGCCGGCGCCGTACTGTTCGACGGCGAGGATACGCACTCCATCCAGTGGCAACATGAAAGCGCTCCGTTCAGATTGGGTTTCGTTCGACGAGTTGCCGCGCGATGATAATGCGCTGCAGCTCATTGGTGCCTTCGCCGATGGTGAGCAGCGGCGCATCGCGATAGAAGCGCTCCACGGGAAATTCCTTCGAATAGCCGTAGCCGCCGTGCACCCGCATCGATTCCATGGAATTGGTCAGGGCGGCCTCGGTGGCAAAAAGCTTGGCCATGCCGGCCTCCATGTCGCAGCGTTCGTTCCGGTCGAATGCATCCGCCGCCTGGTAGGTCAGCAGGCGCGCGGCCTCGGTCCGGGTTGCCATGTCGGCGAGTTTGAGCTGGATCGCCTGATGCTCGCAGATCGGCTTGCCGAAGGTCTCGCGCTGTTGCGAGTATTTGACCGCCTCGTCGAGGCTGGCTTGCGCGACGCCGACACCGCGCGCCGCGACGTTGATGCGGCCGAGTTCCAGCCCGCCCATGACATGCTTGAATCCCAGCCCTTCAATTTCGCCCACCAGGTTTTCGGCAGGCACGCGGCAATTGTCGAAGATCAATTCGGCGGAATCGATGCCCTTGTAGCCGAGCTTCTCCAACTTTCGGGAAACCCGGAATCCATCGCCCTTTTCGATCAGGAACAGGCTGATACCCTTATGGCGCGGCGCAACGTCGCTGTCGGTTTTCACCATCACGGCAAAACACGTGCCGTGAATGCCGTTCGATATCCAGGTCTTGGTGCCGTTCACTACATAGTCGTCGCCGTCCCTCACCGCGCGCGTGCGGATCGCCTGCAGGTCGGTGCCGCAATTGGGTTCGGTCAGGGCCAGTCCGCCGCGAATCTCGCCGCTTGCGAATTTTGGCAGCCATTTTCGTTTTTGCGCCTCGCTGCCGGCGCGCTGCACCGCCGAGGACATGATCAGGTGCGAGTTGAAGATGCCGGACAGCGACATCCAGACCACCGAGACGCGCTCGACAATCTTCGCATAGGTCAGGCAGGAGAGGCCGAGCCCACCATACTGTTCCTCGATCACCGAGCCGAACAGGCCGAGTTCCTTCATCTTTCCGACGATTTCCTCGGGATAGGTATCGTTGTGTTCGAGTTCCATGACATACGGTTTGACGTCGCGGTCCAGGAACCGGTCGACCGTGTCCAGGATCATCTGTTCCTGTTCGTCCTGGGCCTTGGTGTCGGGCATATCGTTACTCCATCTGGTCGTCGACGCCGTGCCCGCGCTTCGGGATCAGCATCGAGCGTTCATAGGTCATGAAGACCGTGCCGTCCGCTTTGGTGCCGGTCGTCTTGATCTTGACGATGCCCTGCGTCGGGCGGGACTTGGATTCGCGCTTGTCGACCACTTCGCTTTCGGCATACAGCGTATCGCCGGCGAAGACCGGTGCGGTGAGACGGATGTCGTTCCAGCCGAGATTGGCGATCGCCTTCTGGCTGGTATCGCTCACGCTCATCCCGGCGACGATCGACAGCGTCAGCGCGCTATTGACCAGCGGCTTGCCGAATTCGCTCTTGGCGGCATAGTTCGCATCGAAATGAACCGGATGCTTGTTCATGGTCAGCAGGGTGAACCAGGTATTGTCGGCCTCGCTGATGGTCCGGCCCGGGCGATGTTCATAGACATCACCGATGGTGAAGTCTTCGTAGTAGCGGCCGATGTCTTCCCGGTACCGGTTCGGGCCGATTTCCTTGCTGCCATAGGTCATATGTCGTTCTCCCCGCTTGTGGAGACCTCCGCGTATGCGCGGCCTCGTGCTTCGTCAGGCTCAGCATGAGGCCACTACGTCCTTGATTTCCCCACCGCCTGCCTATTAATTGTCCTCATCCTGAGCCTGACGAAGGATGCGGACAATCATTCCGCACCGGTGTGTGTCGCAGCCCAACAAAGGGTCGGGACGGTGTGACCCGGTTTGGCCTGCCGAAAAAAACCTGCACGAAAAACGATATCACGGGGCCAATCGCAATTATTCAATAGGACCGTGGCATTCCCAGAACGTGCTGCCCGATATAGGCGAGGATCATGTTGGTGGAAATTGGCGCGGTTCGGAAGATCCGGGCTTCGCGCCACTTGCGTTCGACATCGTATTCGCGGGCGAAGGCGAAGCCGCCATGGGTGGTGAAGCACGCCTCCGCACAGGCCCAGACGGCGTCCGCCGACAGATGCTTCGCCATATTGGCCTCGGCGCCACAGGCCAGTCCGGCATCGAACAGGGCCGCCGCCTTGCGCGCCATCATGTCCGCCGCCTGCGATTCCGCATAGGCTTTGGCGAGCGGGAACTGAATCCCTTGATATTGGCCGATCGGGTTGCCGAAGACGACGCGTTCCTTGGAATAGGCGACCCCCTTGTCCAGGAAAAATTTGCAGTCGCCCAAAGCCTCTGCGGCGATCAGGATTCGCTCGGCGTTCATGCCGTCGAGGATGTACCGGAACCCCTTGCCTTCCTCGCCGATCAGGCTGGAGGCGGGAATGCGCAAATTGTCGAAGAACACTTCGGTGGTGTTGTGGTTGATCATCGCGTCGAGCGGCTGGATATCGCAGCCATTGCCCTTGGCTTCGCGCAGATCGATCAGGAAACAGGACAACCCATCGCTGCGTCGTTCGCATTGATCGGCCGGCGTCGTGCGCGCCAGAAGCAGCATGAGGTCGGAATGCAACGCGCGGCTGGTCCAGACTTTCTGGCCATTGACCACATAGCCGTTGCCGTCGCGCTCGGCGCGGGTCTTGAGCTGCGTGGTGTCCGACCCGGTGGTCGGTTCGGTCACGCCGAAGGCCTGCAGGCGCAACGCGCCCGATGCGATCTTCG
>CAYYBI010000372.1:0-11617 GCA_964469835.1 uncultured Rhodospirillaceae bacterium | reverse complement strand
TACCGGCATTCCCGCGGCCGGCGTCGGCGTTGCGGGTACGATGTCGTGCAGGGTCAATGCCTCGATCGCCGCGCCGCCGATCCGCCCGTCCCTCACCAGCCGGTCGGTCAGCTTACGGCCGATCATGCCGGCGGCGCCGATGATGAGAACGCGCATGCCGAACCGCCCTAGAAGCCGAACAACGCGTTCGGATTGTCGACCAGGATCTTGCGGCGCTGGTCCGCATCGGGCACCCAATCCGCGAGCTGGTCGAACAACCCGCCATCATTCGGCATATGCCCCCAGACGAAGGGGTGCGGCCAGTCGCTGCCCCAGATGATCCGGTCGGGGTTGGCCTCGACCAAGGCCTGGGCGAAAGGCGTGACATCCGTGTAGGGCAGCCGCTCCTGGGTCGTGATGCGATAGGAGCCGGTAAATTTGGCCCAGCAATTCCCGTCGCGAAGCAGGTCGAGAAACTCCTGGAACCCCGGATTGTCCAGGCCTTGATCCGTTTTCATGTAACCCAGATGGCCGACCACCACATCGACCGCCATGGAATTCATCGTGGCGCGCAGATCCTCGAACTCATGCACATGGATCAGCACCTCCAGATGCCAGCCAAAATCCTTGATGCGATCGGTGAATTTCCTGACGGCGGCAATATCTTCAAACGGCATGCCGCCCTTGTCCACGAGATTGACGCGGATACCCTTCACCCGCTGCTCGTTGAGCCGCTCCAATTCCTTGTCGGTGATGTCCGCGTTCACCGCGGCGACCGCGAACATGCGATCACCGGTCGCCGCAACCGCGTCGAGCATCGCCGAATTGTCGACACCGTAAACGCTCGGCTGCGTCAAAACGGCCCGCTCGATCCCCAACATCTCATGCAGTTTCAGAAAAGAGTCGAGCGACGCATCGGGCGGCGTGTAGCCGCGCGCGGGCGAATAGGGGTATTTCGAAACCGGCCCGAAAATATGCGCATGCGTATCGACCGCCCCCTTCGGGACCTCGAATTTCGGTTTCGTCGGATTCGGATCGGGGCCTGGACAGGCCGGGATTTCGGAGTCGGACATCTGGATTCGGCACCACTATAATTTCGGATTGACGGCTCCCCGTCAGGGACTCGACCGCCACGGCCATTTACCCAGACCCACACCGGATATGTAAAGAGGCGGATCGCAATATTCCCAAACCCGACAATCCCGAAATCCAAGCGAGGACCGGAAAATGTTTGGCAACACTGCATTGTGGCCGCTGCTGTGTAACAATCGAACCGGATGCCAAGCGACCCTCAATGATTGGTATCGGAAGTCAACCAACACCCCAAACGCGCAAACAGGGAAACTTGGATCGAAACATATCAGGGAGACCAAGCAACATGAGCACCTCACGAATGGGTCGACGACTCTTCCTCGGCGCCAGTACGGCGGCAGCCGTATTGATCGGCGGCAGCGCTTTTCTGACCCCGGCGGATGCCGTGGCGGCCGACAAACGGATGACCGTCATGGGCGGACAGATAAACGGCGCTTTCAACCGGGTCGCCAGCGGCTGGGCCGCCTACATCACGAAGGAAATCGGCGGCCTTCGCGCAACCGGCGAATCTTCCGCCGGGTCGCTCGACAATGTCCGCACGGTGAATTCCGGCAACGCCGATATGGGGTTGGCCTTCGCCAGCGACCTGCATGAAGGCTATCGCGGCCAGGGATCCTTCAAGAAGGCCAACAAGAACGTTCGCTACGTGACGTTCCTGTTCGGATCGGTCGGCCATTTCGTCGTCCCGGCCGACAGCGACATCAAGAAGCTCGAAGACATCAAGGGCAAAACCATTTCCATGGGCGGACCCGGATCGGGGTCGGCCAAGAACCTGACCAAGTTATTGCAGCATGTCGGCCTGTGGGGCAGCTTCAAGGACGTCTATGCGGGCAAAAAAAGCTCTGACCAGCTGATCAACGGCAAGATCGATGCGTATAACTGGCACCCGGGCCTGGGCAGCGGGTTCATTCGCAAGACGGCGAGTTCGATAAAAATTCGGTTCATCGATCTGAACGCGCCAGCGGAAGCCACGGGCTTCTATAAGAAGTATCCGTTCTTCGAACCGACCATAATTCCGGCGTCGGTCTATCCCAACGTGGACAAGGACACCATGACGATCGGTACCGGCAGTCTGATGATCGCCAACAAGGATGTGCCGGCGGATGTGATTTATAAGATCCTCAAGGGCGTGTACTCCGACGCGGGCCGAAAATTCCTCACCGGCGCTATCGGCAGCCGCGTCAAACAGATGACGGTGGAAAACGGCCTGAAAAATCTGGTCGCGCCCCTCCACCCCGGCGCGGCCAAATTCTGGAAGGAAATGGGCAAATCGGTCAACTAGGGCCGCGTGACCCACGACGCCGATGCCCAGTTCTGACGCCGTCCCGGAAGATACCGGCCATACGGATTCGCCGGTTGGCATAGCCTCGCAGCTCACCGGGGTATGGAAGGGACTCTTCCAAATCCCAGCCGCCGCACTCGGACTCTTCGCCCTCTGGTCGGCTGGCCCGGGTATCGCCGAGGATCACATTCACTTGGGCGTCTATACCCTGGTGACCTGGATGCTGGCGTTGCTGGTACTGCCGTGGCGCGGCGGGGAACGCTGGACGGCGCCGGAGGTGCCGGCTTTTGCCTTGGCCGGTGTGATAATCGCCGGAGTCGCGCTAGCGGTATTCCGGCTGGACACCGTATATGCGCATGGCGCCGGTCCCGTCGACTGGCTCGCCTGGGTGCTGGCCGCCGCCGCGACCCTTGTCTCCTTTCGCCATGAGAAGGCGACGGATCTCGCGCTGATCGGGCTGGCCGGATTAACGCTCGGCTACTACATGGTCAATTACGCCGAGATCGTCGACCGGGCCGGCGCCTGGACAAAGGTCGATCTCGGATTTGCTGCCGTATCCGTCGTCCTTGCGCTCGAAGTCGCGCGCCGGGCAATCGGTCCCTGGATACCCGGCATTGCCCTCTTTGCCATCGGCTACGCCTATTTCGGCAATTACTTCCCGGAAGCCGTCGCGCACCGCGGCGCGGGGATGGAGCGCATTCTCGATTACACCTTCTATTCGCAGGAAGGCATCTTCGGGATCATGACGACCGTCATGGCGCAATATGTCCTGATCTTCATTTTTCTCGGCGCGTTCATGCAGACTTCGGGCATGGGAAAGTTTTTCATCGAGTTTCCACTGACCATCGCGGGCCGGTCGGCCGGCGGACCGGCCAAGGTCGCGGTGCTCGCATCCGCCGTCTTCGGATCGATCTCGGGCAGCAGCCTGGCCAATATCGTCTCCACCGGCACCTTCACCATTCCGCTGATGAAGCGCGTGGGGTTCCGGCCGACCGTGGCGGGCGCAGTCGAGAATTCGGCCTCGCTCGGCGGACAGCTGCTGCCGCCGGTGATGGGATCGGGCGTCTTCATCATGGCGGAGATTACCGGCGTGCCTTACGTCGACATCATCGCAATCGCCGCGGTGCCGGCCCTGCTCTATCTGCTCTCCATCGGCATGATCGTGCATTTTGAAGCCAAGAAGAACGGCATCGAGGGCCTGCCGGAGAGTGAATTGCAGCGGCCCGTCGCAGTCTTCCGGGCCGGCTGGTATCACCTGGTCCCGTTTGCCGCCTTGCTCGGTTTCCTGATCGCCGGATATTCCCCCGATTGGTGCGCGGTCATGGCGATTGGGTCGATCCTGATCATCAACTGGACCCGCGGCATCCTGGCGAAATTCGGCATCGGCGGCATGCCCGAGCAAATCATGGGCCCCCGCGTTATCTTCCACACCCTTGTAACCGGCACCCGGAACTCGCTTCTGGTGGGCGGTGCGGCGGGTGCGGTCGGTGTGATCGTCGGTATGATCGCGATGACCGGATTAGGGCTGAAGATGAGCCTGATCCTGGTGGACCTGTCCGGCGGCAGCGTCCTGCTGGCTGTACTCCTGGTGGCCCTCACTTCGCTCCTGATGGGAATGGCGCTGCCGATCACCGCATCCTATCTGGTGCTGATAGTCCTGGCGGGCCCGGCCCTGGAGCAACTCGGTGTCGCCGTCATCGCCGCGCATCTGATCGTCTTCTGGCTGTCGCAGGATTCCAACATCACGCCACCGGTCTGCCTCGGCGCATTCGTCGCCGCTTCGATCGCCCAGGGCGATCCCTGGAAAACCGGATGGATGAGCTTCCGCTTCGCGAAGATGCTCTACATCATGCCGCTGCTGTTCGCGTTCACGCCGATCCTCGATTTTTCGAATCCGCTGGGCGCCGTCTGGACCATGGCGACGGCGACCGTGGGAACGCTGGCCTTCGCGTGCTGGACCATGTCGTTTTTCCGGCGGCGGGCGACCTGGATCGAATGGGGCCTCCTGGCGCTGGCTGCGATCTTCTGTTTTCTGCCGTTCGATCTTCACTTGCCGGCCAACCTGCCGGGCTACGCCGCCAATATCGCCGGCGCCGCCCTCCTTGCTGGGATCTATTCATGGCAACGCTTCGGGCCGGGCGCGACCACCAACGCATAGTTCGCTAAGCCTTGGGTTCCCGATTGCCCGGCGCATTGATGCCCATCGCGCCCCAGCGGTCCGGATGGCCGCGCTCGTACTGGCGGGGATAGGCGATATCGGCGCCCAATTCGCGCGCCGCCAGCAACGGCCAGTGCGGATTGAACAGCACGGCCCGCGCCAACGCCACCGCATCCGCCAGCCCGGTTCGCAGGATCGTCTCTGCCTGGAGCGGATCGCGGATCTGACCGACCGTGATAACCGCCATGCGGACGGCCGCTTTCACCGCAGCCGCAAAGCCCGTCTGGTAGCCGGGACCGGTCACGATCTTTTGCTCGGCGCTGAGCCCGCCGCTGGACACATGCATGTAATCGCAGCCCAGCGCGTCGAGCGCGCGCGCCAGCTCGACGGTTTCCTCGACGGTCCAGCCGCCCTCGACCCAGTCGGTCGCCGAGACCCGCATGCCGATCGGCAGTTCATCCGGCCATGCGGCGCGAACCGCCTCGTACAGTTCCAGCGGAAACCGAATCCGGTTTCGGAGACTGCCGCCATAGGAATCGGTGCGCCGGTTGCTGATCGGCGACAGAAACTGATGGATCAGATATCCGTGCGCGCCGTGCAATTCGATCACGCGAATGCCGGCCCGTTCGGCCCGCCGCGCCGACTCAACGAAATTTTGGATGATGGCGGCGATTTCCTGCTTGCTCAGCGCGTGCGGATCGGGCCATTGATCGGAGATCGGAATGGCGGAGGGTGCTACCGAAATATAGCCGCCTTCCGAAACCGGCAGAGGGCCGCCGCCCTTCCAGGGTTCGCGTGCCGATGCGCGGCGACCGCCATGGCACAATTGGACACCGAGCGCCGCGGTCCCGTAGGTCTCGAAGAAATCGGCGATCCGCTTGATCCCGGCTTCCTGCGCGTCGTTGTACAGCGAAAGACAGGCCGGCGTATTGCGCGCCTCCGCCGACACATAGGTCGACTCCGGCAATACCAGGCCGGCGCCTGAGACCGCAAACTTTCCGAGGTGCATCAAATGCCAGTCCCCCGCCGTCCCGTCATCGGCGGAAAACTGGGTCATCGGCGCGACGACAATACGATTGTTCAGCCGGACCCCGCGCAGTTCCAGCGGTTCAAATAACAGCGCACCCATCGGTCGATCCTTCCTGGTTTTCATGCCGGGGCGGCGTCGGCGGCGCAGAAACAGCGCGGACTTTCCACCCTTTCAAGATGTCATTCCACCCGCCGGTCCGGCCGTACAATTCCTATACGCCCATCCCACAGGAAAAATTCGGCGTTTGAAAGGCCGGCTCGATTTTTATCTTGCAACCATTCGTCTCAACGACGGGACCTTGTTTGTGAGCTGCAAGGGGTTTTGCCGTCGACCAACGGCGTCAGGCAGGACCAAACCAGCCAATAGGTAATATTCCATATGGCCGGGCATGCACGACTCGTATAATTAAAACTGGGATTTAGTTTGTAATGTTTAAAAGAAGAGAGAATAATTATACGCGAATATCAACGGCGGATATCAACGTTGGGTATCGTTTCGGTGTTTGGCTCGGTTTTCGCAGAGTGTGCATTAGGGATTTCAGCCCCAAGCGGGTAAATTGTGGGGGAGTGCGGGCGCGGAGATTAAACAAAAAGTCGCAAGCGGTTTGGCGACCGCATAGCCTGTAAGCTTGAAATTGGCCGTTTTTGAAATCAAATAAAACACGAGCGGTCGACAATGTTCGGTAGTTTCAATGCCGACTGAGAAACATAAGTACGCCAGGGAGTGGGCATGGCAAAAGTACAAGATGTAAATTCGGACCTTCTCGCAAAGGCCGTCAATGTATGTGAAACATCATTTGTCATTGTCGACGCTACCGCAGACGATTGTCCGATCGTATACGCCAATCCAGCGTTCGAGCGTTTGACCGGGTATGCACAGCAAGACATCCTCGGCCGCAACTGCCGTTTTCTGCAAGGCACGGACCGGGCCCAACCCGAGTTGGACATCGTCCGGCGGACCATAAAATGGCAAATGTCCTGCCAGGTTATCCTTCGAAACTACCGCAAAGACGGCACCCTGTTCCTGAACGAGGTGTCGATTACGCCTCTTCACATTGAACGGGGCCGGGCCACCCATTTCGTCGGCGCGCAGTGCAAGGTGCGGCACGAAAACCTTGAACAGTTGCGCGATGTCGCGCTTGCTCGGCTGGACCTGCTGACGGATCGCGAACGACAGGTATTTTCGATGCTGGCCGATGGTCACACCAATAAGATGGTTGCGCGGGCGCTCGGCATCAGCCCGCGTACCGCGGAGAAACACCGCCATCGCATCCTCGCCAAGATGGAAGCAGGAAACATCACCATGCTTACCCGCTATGCCCTGGCTGCGGAGCAGGACATCCCGACCGAGGGAGAATTGAAGGTGCCGGCCGTCAGGTATTCCCGCGCTTAGGCGCCGACGGACGAAGCGGCGGCGCATACCGGTCGTTTGACCGTAATCGGCGGCAACGCCCTAGATCCGCGGGTACGCGCACGCAGGCCGCTTCACTTTAATAGCCGCGCCAATACGTAGTCCTGCCTATTTACGCATACGGTATTTTTAAGTGACAGTTACGATCGCAACGCTCGGTGTGCACGAGGCGTGCCCATAGCGCGGGGAATGCAGATCAATGAGTTGTTTGCTCAATCCAGATTTGGCAGTAAAGGAAATTTCATGATGAAACGACTCACGACTATTTTGATGGCCGCAATGATTGGCGCGGCATTGGCCAGCGGTGGGGTTGCCGCCGGCGATGCGGGGCTTCGCATCGGCGTTCTCAAGTGCAAAAAATCCGGCCCCAAGACGAACCTACTGATTCACTCGGTCGCGCCATTCGAGTGCGTCTTCAAGGGTGATGGCGGCTCCGAGAAATACAAGGGTGAGAGCGGCGTCGGCCTGGGGGTCGACCTGAAGTGGGACAAGACGTCGGAGATGATCTACACAGTGCTTAGTGCGACGGCCGCCTATAAAATCGGCAGCAACGCACTCGCCGGAAAATACGTCGGCGCCAAGGCGAGTGTGGCCCTCGGCGTGGGTGGCGGCGCCCAGGTCCTGGTCGGCGGCGGCAAGAAAAACATCACATTGCAACCGATCGCTTTGGAGGGGGGCTCTGGCCTCGGAGCCGCCGCCGGCGCCGGTTACCTGTTCCTCGAGCCGCTACGCTAGTTGCAGCACGGAAAGCTCCGCAGCCGCGCATCGGCCTTCCGGCACTTCGTCCGGTTGGCCGGCGGTGCGGACGCAGGCGCGCCAGTGCTGTCCGTTGATCAGCCGGACACATTGGCGGTCTTGCGGTATGCGGAGCGCTTGGCTCAACACGCTCCGGTAAACCCGTGCTAGAATCGATTATCGCGCTCGCGCGTTTCCCATCGGCGCCCGCATCTGCGGGGTTACGGAAACGGCGTAGGCTTGGGCAGACGGAGTCCTGTATTCGATATGCGAAACCTGGTCGATCGATTCCAAAACCTGCGGTACTTCTTCCTGCTGATTTCGGTGCTCACACTGATCACCGTATCGCCGTTTTTCGCCGCAACCGAAAGCGACCGGTCGATTCTGGGCTTGCTCTTTACGCTGGTTCTTCTTTCCGCGGTTCATACGTCCAGCGCCAAGCCCCGGCAATTTGTCTTCGCGGTCAGCCTCGCTATCCCCTGGCTCATTCTGCAATGGGGCGGCGATGCGTTAGGCCTTGGCGAAAGCAAAATCGCGACCGGCATTTTGCTGGCCGCGCTGAACGGATTTGCGATTTTCATTGTCCTCGGCCACATCATCAACGAGAAGGATGTCAAGTTCAACATCCTGTGCGGCGCCGTCGCCATCTATCTTATGCTGGGGCTGAGTTTGGCGCTTGTCTTCAGCGTCCTCGAGGCCATCTCACCCGGGACGATCGCCCTTTCCAACACAAACGCGGAGCTTGCGTGGATCGATTTGCTCTATTTCAGTTTTACGACGCTCACCACGCTCGGCTACGGCGACATTACGCCGATAAGTCCGGTGGCGCGCATATGGGCCAATCTGGAAGCCATCACGGGTACGCTGTATATCGCCGTACTGGTGGCGCGCCTGGTGAGCCTCTATCGGGATTGAATTGCGAATACATATCAATCTCGCCCTTGCGGTTCGCGTCGGGTCGCTTGTGTATACAGGGTCGCGGTGCAAACCTATACTGGCGAGAACAAGAAACGGACAAGGCGGCACGTGTCACAATCAATTGAGATGTCGCGGCAATTCGATGGGACGGATACCGTTGCATCGGAGGGTGGCGAGCCAAGCGTTGCCCGGCTCATAGCCTGTCACGAATGCGATCTTCTTCACAATGTGGTTCCGCTTGCCCACGGTCAGTCGGCAAAATGCACACGATGCGGGGCGGTCCTGTATCGGCAGAAACGGGACAGCATCGACCGCTGTCTGAACTTCGTTGTCACCGGTTTGATTCTTTTTTTCCTCGCTAACGCTTTTCCTTTCATGACAATCGAGATCGAAGGACGGCGCCAGAGCAACACGCTGATCGCGGGCGCCTTGGAATTCTGGCGGTCGGGTTTCGAAGAGTTGGCAGTGATCGTGTTTTTGATGAGTGTCATGCTGCCTTTGGTCACGTTGTTGGGGATGCTCCACATATTGTTGCCGATAAAGCTGAACCGGCGTCCGTGGCGGTTGGCGCTCATCTTTCGCTGGGTCGAAACCTTGAAGCCTTGGGCGATGATGGAAGTCTACATGTTGAGTGTGCTGGTAGCGCTGGTGAAGCTGGCGGATTTCGCCGAGATAACGCCAGGATTGTCGTTGTATTGCTTTACGGCCCTGATCGTCGTGACCACCGCGGCATCGGCCGCGCTCGACCCGCGGATCGTGTGGGAAAAGCTCCCGGTGAAGACATGAGCAGCGCCAATCTCACCGCCGCTCAAGCTGCGCTTGTCCCGTGTCACGTCTGCGATTTCCTTGCCGACAAATCCACGGCGCCAAGATCAGAACATCAATCGTGTCCGCGCTGCGGATCGCCGCTGCACCAGCGAAAACCCAACAGTCTTGCACGGAGCTGGGCTCTTCTGATCGCCGCTTTAATGCTGTATTTCCCGGCAAATATTTATCCGATCATGACAGTGATCTCTTTCGGCCGAGGCGCGCCTGACACGATCCTCAGTGGAGTCATTCACTTGATCGAAGCAAACCAATGGCCGATCGCCGCCCTGGTGTTTTTCGCCAGCATCTTCGTGCCGGTCCTCAAGATCCTCATCCTGGGATTTCTGTTAATATCGGTTCAGTTAAAATCCAACTGGCGTCCGAGAGACCGCACCGTTCTCTATCGTTTCACCGAGACAGTCGGTCGGTGGTCAATGCTCGACATCTTCATGATCTCAATCCTTGTCGCGCTGGTGAAACTCGACGCGATCGCCACCATCGAGGCAGGGCCCGGGGCGATATCGTTTGCCGCCGTCGTGATCCTCACGATGCTCGCAGCGATGGCTTTCGACCCCCGCCTGATTTGGGACAACGCGGAGCAATGAAATGAGCGAACAAGAGCACGCCCCCGATGTCGCGATCACATCGTCGCGCTGGCCTTCGGTCGTTTGGCTGATACCGATTGTCGCAGCGGCGATCGGGGCTTGGCTTATTTACACAACGCTTTCCGAACAGGGCCCCCGCATTACGATCATCTTAAAGTCCGCGGAAGGATTGGAGGCGGGCAAGACATTCGTGAAATACAAGCAGGTCAATGTCGGCCTGGTCGAATCGGTGGAGCTGGCCGATGATCCTTCGAAGGGATTCAGGGTCAATGTCACGGTCGAGATGCACAAAAAGGCGGGACCCTATCTTACAGAATCGACACGGTTCTGGGTTGTCGTACCGCGCCTCACCCTGCAAGGCGTTTCCGGATTGGGCACGCTCGTTTCGGGGGCATACATCGAAATGGATCCAGGCAAAGGGGGCGCATTGAAGCGCGCGTTCGTGGGACTGGACGAACCGCCGGCGATCGAATCCGACATCCCGGGCACGCGGTTCACCCTGACGACGACGCGGCACGGCTCCTATTCCACTGGATCACCGGTGTATTATCGCGGTATCGAGGTGGGGGAGGTATTGCGCAAGGGTTTCGCCGATGACCGGCAAACAATCAATGTCGAGATCTTCGTCCGGGCACCGCAAGACAAACTGGTCCATGACAATTCGCAGTTTTGGGATGTCAGCGGGATTACTATGTCGGTCGGCGCCGACGGCATGGAACTGAATACCGAGTCGTTCCGGTCCATACTCCTGGGCGGCGTCGCATTCGACACGCCGGAAACCGCCGCCGATGGGCTGCCGAGCAAAGCTGGCACGCGATTCAAACTCTATAGTTCGAAAAAGGAAATCAAGGAGGCCGCTTACACGGAAACGGCAAGATACATTGCCTACTTCCATAGTTCCGCCCGCGGCTTGGCCATCGGTGCGCCGGTCGAGTTGCGCGGCATCAAAATCGGTGAAGTGGTTGATGTGCGGCTGCAATATGACACCGCTGCCAACGACTTTCGTGTCCTCGTACTGATGTCGGTTGAAGCGCAACGTGCCGACATCGTGCACGGTAAAATTGCCCAATCCGAAGAACAGAAGAAGAAGCGCATCACCGATCTGATTGACCGGGGCTTGCGGGCGCAATTGGCCGTTGGAAGTCTCCTGACCGGTCAATTGCTCATCAGTCTGGACTTCCATCCCGATACGCCGGCGAAATTTTTCGGTCAAGACGGTCCACATCAGGAACTTCCGACCATACCGACGAACCTCGAAGAACTGACCGCGTCGATCACGGAACTGGCCAAAAAGCTCAGCAAGTTGCCGCTCAAGAAGCTTGGCGACGGGTTGGTCCGTACCGTCGATGGGGCGGATCGCCTGATCAACGCGCCGGAACTCCAGCAGGCCGTGAAAAGATTGGACAGCCTGGCCAAAAAGCTCGACAAACAATTAGCGCCTGAAACGGTCGCGATGGTCGCCGACGCCCGGATCGCGCTGCAATCGGTCAACAACATCGTGTCCGAAAGGTCGGCCTTGCGGTATGATCTGGCGGCCGGACTCCGAGAACTCGCCGCGGCCGCGCGGTCGATCCGGTCGCTGGCGGCCTATCTCGAACGCA
>CAYYBI010000371.1:0-3395 GCA_964469835.1 uncultured Rhodospirillaceae bacterium | reverse complement strand
CGCTGACCTTTGCCGGAAACAATGTCACAACTAAATCGGGCCGGACCTATTACGGCAAGGTCGAGCCTGCGGTGTTCGTCGAACTCCGGCCGTTCGATACGCCGGATGCCGGCACGGTGATGAGTTTCGGCTCGATTGGGTACGGCATCGCCGTTGCCGCCGGCGACCGCACGAGCGAACAAGTTTTCTTGAATTCCATACGGTATCTTCTGAAAAAATAGGCGGCCATTCATTGCGGTGATGGGCCGGCGGAGCGCAAATCCGTCGGTCCTTTTTCTTTGCGACGGATGCTCGCCGGCTATGCGACAATCTGCTTGCGGCTATTTGCCGCCAAGCATCCGGCGAGGGCGACGCCAGACGCCGAATTGTTGGCGGCCGCTAGCTGACCCGATGCGCCGTCAGGAACATCGATTTCTCAAGCGCGCCGAAAAATTTCTGATATGGCAAGGGGTCCTCGACGGCGGTCAGGTTGTATTGTGCATTGGCGCGGACAAGCACCTGTCGGGGCCCACGGAGCCGCACGGATACCGTCATGCGCAATTGATAACCCCGGAGTTTGGTGGCGCTGACCGATCCCAGTACATCGTCGGCCTTGTCGATTACGAATCCCAAATCCTGCAAGGTCGAGATCACGGTGCGCAGGGCGGTGCGCTTGTCGGCGGTGTCGAAAACGCGTTGCTGGATGGACCGCAGCGCGACTTGACTCTTTTCGGTTGCAAGAATTTGCTGGCGTGAATCGGTCTGACAGCCGGCGATCAGTAACAGCGGGACGAGGGCTAGAATTGCCTTATTCATCTTAACGTGTCCCTAGGTCATGTGTGCTTCGAGGAATACGGACTTCGACAGCTTGTCGAAGAAGTGCCGGTAAATCTTGCGGTCGTTGATGCCCTCGACCTTGGCAAGCTTCCCCTTGTTGTTCCAGACCTTGCGCTGGAAGGTAATGCGAACCGTGATGCGGTCTCCGTATGGTCTGGTCACCAGGGAGGCGCGAATCTGCTGTTCCTTGTCGTAGGACTTTTCCCTACCGGCGAACATCAGCAACATGGCGCCGATAACCTGACCCATCTCGGTCGCGTCGCGGCGTTTCGAGGCGACGAGCACGCCGAGATCGGTCTCGCTTTCGTCGAGATTGAAGCCAAGGTCCTGCAGCAAGGCGGCTGAGGCGGAAAGGATGGCCGCTTCGTCCTTCGTATCGAATTGGCGGCTTTGCATCTGCCGATGTTGCAAGCTTTCGCGGGAAAGCTGTAGCGCCTCCCTGGGGATGCTTTTGGTGCATGCGGCCAAGCATGTGGCCATGATAAGGACGACGATGCACTGACGAGTCGCGAATTGCCGCATGATGGGTCGCCCTAGAACCGCGAGGTGTGGTAAGCGAAGTCGCGGACGTGGCCGGATTCGTCGAACTTGATGATGACGGTGAAGGTCTTTTGGGTGGTGTTCGTGGCCCCGGTGCTACCGCGGGATTGCGCCCGCACACTGCTGATGATCAGAGCGGGAACGGAGAGCAGGGCAAGGCCGCTTCCGGCATTCGCGGCGACTTCGCCCGAGCTCGTGGAATAGACGCTGGTCGTCGAGATCTTGTCGTAGACCCAAGCCTCGCGTCGCTGTTCGTCGGTGGTGACGATGTTGGGCGAGCCCAGCACTTGCGCCACTTCGGCGCCGCTCATGCCAATCCGGATTTTGCGTTGCACCGTACCCACGGATACGCGGTGACCGGAGGTATCCTCGACGGACTCGCGATGGCTCGTGGCTGATTCGCAGGACGTCAAAATCGCGCCGAAGGTAAGCGCGACTACCGCTAAACGGACTCGCGTCATCATAAAGATGCCTTTTCTCGGATCGTTGGAACGATCTAATTGACATCAATAGGTTAAGAACAGGTGAAATCTTCGATTTCCACGGCTCGTTTTACGGAATTTCAATGTTCTGGACTGTTTAGAATGACCGTTGGAGACATCGCTTAAGGGACTGCGCAAGGTCGCGCAGGATGGTGAAATAAGCATCCTTGCCCGGTTTAATCCCCGCCCCCAACGGGTCGAGCACGCCTATGTGCGTTTTCGTGCCCCGGACGATCGTATTGACAAGCGCGGGCTCGAATTGCGGTTCGCGAAAGACGCAAACGGCGCCGGCTGACAAGAGTATTTGGCGCATCTCATATATCCGTTTCGCCCCTGGCTTGGCCTCGGGGCTGATGGCGATCGAGCCGAGGTTTTTGAGACCGTATCGGCGCTCGAAATACGGATAGGCATCATGAAAGACGATATACGGCGTCGTCATGACCGCCGCCAGGGCGCGGTGCAAGCTTATATCCAATGCACCGAGCCGGCCCCGCACGGTCTTGGCGTTGGCCCGGTATCGCGACGAATTCTTCGGGTCGATCCGCGCCAACGCCTGGCCAATGGCCGTGGCCATCGCCTTGGCGTTCACGGGATCGAGCCAAAGATGCATATTTTCGGCACCGTGTGCGTGCCGATGGCTGGCATGACCGATCGCGGCACCGCGATGCCGAACGCCGAGCAATTTCACTCCCGCAGCCTTTGAGAGTTCGACTGCGCTGTTTTTCGGCGCATGCGCATTCAAGGCTTTCGGCAAAAATGTTTCCAATGGCGCGCCGATCCAAAATACAAGGTCGGCGTCCCGCAGCGCCCGTGCTTCCGACGGTTTCATTGCGTAGGAATGTGGCGACGCACCGCCCTTTACGAGCAGCATCGGCGTCCCGATGCCATCCATGACGCCGGCGACCAAGGAGTGGATTGGCTTGATGCTGGCGACTACGCGCGGCGCCGCGCCTGCATTTTCAGGGCCGGCTGCGAAAATCAGGCCGGCTGCCAGGGTGAGACTGTAAAAAAAGTATTTCACAACAGGGGATTCCGAACGCCTCTCATAGCCCTCGATGGTCAATCGGGGCGGTTCACTGTGGCGATGAGGCAATATAACAGCATTTTGTGATATTATATCATTTGTGTCGATTGGCGCATCCATGCCCAGGGTCCGGATCGGTACATTGTCGCCTCGGCTTTGGGCTGATAGCGTTGAAGTGCGAGCGACGCACGGCGGCGCGCAAGAATTGAACCTCAATAACCGGGAAAGATGAAGGTATGAAGACCGCATTCGAAGAAGTCATGGAAATTCGAGGCAAAGGCCTGCCGGAGAACGGCGAGGTCGAGATCACCGGCGCCGATCCGGTGTATTCCACGCGGTTCAAGATCGGCGAAACCTGCGCTGCCGTTTTGGCGGGTGTCGGCACCGCCGTATCCGACATCTGGGAACTCAAGACAGGCCGCCGTCAGACCGTGGCCATCGACGTGCGTCGGGCCGCCGCCGCGCTGGGCAGCACGCGCTACATGGAGAAGGGGGGGGCGGGCGGGAAATTCCACCCGGTCGGGAACGCAAAC
>CAYYBI010000370.1:0-6563 GCA_964469835.1 uncultured Rhodospirillaceae bacterium | reverse complement strand
GATCCCGGCGGAAGAACTGGAGCCGGGCGATATCATCGCGACCAACGACATCTGGCAGGGCACCGGGCATCTGCCGGACATCAGCGTCGGCAAGCCGCTGTTTATCGACGGACGGCTTGTGGGATTCGCCGGCAGCACCGCGCACGCGCCCGACATCGGCGGCCGGATTCGATCGCCCGAGGCACGCGAGGTCTTCGAGGAAGGCCTGCAGATCCCGATCATGAAGATAATCCGTGCCGGCAAGCTGGATGAGGGCTTCTTCAAGATGCTGCGCAAGAACGTGCGCGCCCCAGACGAGGTGGTCGGCGATTTATGGGCGCAGATTACGGCGCTGGAGCTGATGGAGGAGCGGGTTTCGACGCTGATGCGCGAATACAAGCTTGTCAGCTTGAGCGATCTGGCGGGCGAGATTCAATCGCGCTCCGAACGCGCTATGCGCGCGGCGATCCGCGAGCTGCCGGACGGCACCTATACCGGCGCGCTGAAGACCGACGGGCTCGCCGTTCCGCTCGACCTCAAGGTAGCGGTCACCATCGACGGCGACGAGGTGACCGCCGACTACACCGGCTCGTCGCCGCAGGTCGACCGCGCGATCAACTGCGCCTTTTGCTACACCTATGCGATGACCGCCTATGCGGTGAAATGCGCCGCCGCACCGCATCTGCCGAACAATGACGGGTCGATCGCACCGATCAAGGTGGTGGCGCCCGAAGGCAGCATCATCAACCCGCAATTCCCCGCCTCGGGCGGTTCGCGCGCCCTGACCGGTCACTACATTCCGACCCTGGTGTTCGACGCGCTTAGCAAGGTTGTCCCTGAGAAGGTCACCGCCGGCGCCTCCGGGCCGCTCTGGAGTATCACCCAGGCGGGTGTCGCGGCGAGCGGCGCGACCTACGCGAACCTGTTCTTCTTCAACGGCGGCATGGGGGCGACCAATCAGAAGGACGGCGAACACTGCATGAGCTGGCCCAGCAATATCTCGTCGACGCCGACCGAGGTGATCGAACAGCTCGCGCCGCTGCGCATCCATCACCGCCGGCTGCGCGCGGGCTCCGCGGGCCAGGGCCGCCATCGCGGCGGGCTCGGCCAGGAAATAAAGTTGGAAAACCTCTCGCCGACGCCGACCGCAATGACCTTTCTCGCCGAACGCACCCGCACGCCTGCCCCGGGGCTGCAGGATGGCGAGCCCGGCCAGGCGGGCGAAGTGCGGATCAACGGCGAGGTTGTCGACGCGAAACAGCAGTACGTCGTCCAACCCGGCGACATCGTGTTGATGCGAACGCCGGGCGGCGGCGGCTATGGCCCGGTGAGCGAGCGGGACAGCTCGGCAGTTGAGACGGACGCACGGCGGGGGCTCACCGGAGAGGCGGAAGCGGTGGCGGAGTAAGGCTGCGTCCTGACTTACCACTATCGCGGCGGCTTACCCTTCTTCCGCCATCACCGCATTATATTCCCCCGCAACCGGCACACTCGTGCCGGGCTCGAGCGGCTCGCCGTTGAAGCGGAACGGCGCGGCCAGTACCGGCGCCGGGACGCCGCCCGCGGTCGCGGCTTCCCGGAACAGGTTCCGCTTGCGGCTTGCGGGATGGGTCAGGATGTCGTCGAGTTCAAGCACCTTGGCGGCGGTGATGCCGGCGGCTTTCAGCGCGGTGAGCGTCGCATCGCAGGTAAGCGCGGACGGGTCATCGTCGAGATGGTCACGCGCTTCCCCAACTGGGCATTCCGCGACCACCCAGCCATCCGTACAATCGAGTCGGCAGACGCCAGTCAGCGCGCTGCCGCCGTCGGGCCAGGAAAGCTGCGTCGTCCAGGCCAGTGCGTCGCGCATCGAGATGTCGATATGCTGGCCCTGGCCCGTGGCGTCCCGATGGCGCAGCGCCGCCATGATGGCCGGCGGCGAGATGTGCGAGGCCAGCACGTCGGCGACCGAGAGCCCGGCCTTGACCGGCTCGTCCTGCGTCTGGATCAAGGACATCAGCCCGCTTTGACCCTGCACCACCGTGTCGAGCGCCGGCACCTTGGAACCGGTCGACCCGTAGCCCGATATGGAGCAGTAGATCAGCCCGGGATGCCGTTGCAGCAGCGCCTCCGGACCGAAGCCCATACGGTCCATTGCGCCGGCCTTGAGGTTCTGCACGAGCACATCTGCCGATGCGATAAGCTTCGCCAGCATCGCCTTGCCGTCTTCCGACTGCATATCGAGGGTGACCGATCGCTTGCCCACGTTGTAGGTCGCGAAATAGGCGCTGACCCCGCCGAAATTCGGTTCCCAGGCGCGACCGTTCTCGCCGCCCATTTGTTCGATCTTGATGACCTCGGCGCCGAGGTCGGCGAGATAGCGGCCGCCGAGCGGGCCGGCGGTGAACACGCCCACCTCGATCACCCGTACGCCATGCAGCGGTAGCTGTGTGATTGCGTTTTTAACGGGGAGTGCGCGGGTGAGCGGCGTCGCGGTAATGATTTCCGGAGCGTCGACGTCGGCGCGGATCTCGGTCGCGGTGACGCTGGATGTCTCGCTCATCCTGAACAGGCCGGCGGGGCAAATGCGCGGGCCGTCCGATGTCGAGACCTCGCGGGTCAGCGGCCCGTCCGGCGCCCGCAACAGTTCCGGCAGGGTGAACACCTGGCCGGCGGGCAGCGAGACCGCCTGGAACTCCTGAACGGTTTCGGAAGTTGTGCGTTCGTGTGTCCAGGCGCCAATAAGCGCGTCGACTTCATCCCGATGCTGCATGCGCGTGGCCATATTTTCGAAGCGCGGGTCGTCCCGTAAGTCGTTTTGGCCGATCAGTTCAAGGATACGCTGCCAATGGGGTTCGGTGCTGGAGCACATAAGCACCCAGCCGTCGCGTGTGGTATAGGCATTCCAGGGGCAGCAAAGCGGATGGCGCGAGCCGCCGCGCATGCCGTGGCCCTTGCCGATGACCGCATGACCGACGAACGCACCGATCAGCGACACGCTGGAATCGAACAGCGAAATGTCGCTGTGCACGGCGGGCGCGCCGGTCTCGCGCACGCGCAGCGCCGCCAAGACCGAGGTCACCACGTTCAGGGCGGCATACAGTTCGATCAACGGCGCGCCGATGAATTCCGGTGGACCACCGACGCTGCCGGTCGTCGACATCATGCCGCCGACCGCCTGCAGGATGGCTTCGCCCGCGTCGTCCGGCAGGTCGTCGCCATCCGAGCCGAAGGCCGAGACATCGCAACGGATCGGCCTGTTGGGCGCGGATGCGATCGCCGGCAATGGCGGCGAGTAGATCACCACGTCGGCGAAGTCTTCCAGGCGCTGCCATTGCTTGGCAGCCGCCGATGGCGTGTCGGACAGGCGGACCCGCCGCTTGCCGGCGAGCGCCAGCGGATGGGTGCGCCAGGCTTCCGGCTCGCGGGGCGGCGGCAGGGACGGGTCCTCGACCCGGATGACCGTCGCGCCGAGTTCGGCCAGCAAGCTCGCGCCCGCGGCCCCGGCGAGCCTCCCGGCGCGCTCGAGAACGATCAGGCCGTCGAGGATGGGAGTGGTCATCGGGCTATTGGGTCTGTGGTTCAACGAAACGCGGCAATGCCGGTGATTTCCCGGCCCTGGATCAGGGTCAGGATCTCATTGGTGGCGTCGGGCACCGGCAGCATGCGGCAGTCGCGCAGCAGCCGTTCCAATCCGGTTTCCACCGCGATGCCCATGCCGCCATGCACGTGCATGGCGAGATTGATCGCCTGTTCGCAGGCGGTTGTTGCGTAGCGCTTGGCCATGGCGGAGACGCCGTTGGAACGTTCGCCACGGTCGAGAGTCTCCAGCGCGTGGTAACACAAGAGCCGGCTGGTCACGATCGCCGTTTCGATGTCGGCGAGATTTTTTTGGATCAGCTGATGGCCGGCGATCGGCTTGCCGAATTGTTCGCGGACGCCTGCATATTCCCGCGCGAGGTCGAAGGCCTTCTGCGCCCGATTGCAGGCGGCGAGGCCGATCAGCGGCCGGTTGCCGTTCCACGTCACGGTCAGCATCTTGGCCGCGTCGCCGCCGGAGTCCAGCAGGTTTTCGCGCGGCACCCGGTAATCTTCGAACACCGCTTCCGACAGATGGCCCTGGCGCAGGCCGAAGGTATCGATCTCGCGGATTTCGCAAGGATGTTCCTCCGGCTCCACGAGTACGCGCTTGAGTGTCGTGCGGCCTTTCTCGTCGACCGCGTCGAGGCAGGTGACCGCGATCACGTCGGCGACCGAGCCGTTGGAAATCCACATCTTGCGGCCGTTGAGGATGATGTCGTCGCCGTCGAAGGTCATGCGGGTGGTGACGCCGCGTGGGTCCGAGCCGGCACCCGGCTCCGACGTCGCGGTCCCGCAGATTTTCTTTCCCGAGAACAGGTCGGGCAGCCAGCGCGCGCGCTGTTCCGGGCTCGCTTCCGCATGGATGCGCGACACGGTGCATTCCTGTCCCATGATCGATATCGCCAGCCACGGATCGAGCTGCTCGTACATCAGGCCGTAATTGACCATCGACAACCCGCCGCCGCCTTCTTCGGCCGGCACGCGCGGCGATGTCAGCCCCTGGGCGGCGAGGAATTTGTATATCTTTAGCAAGTCTTTCTTGGGCAGCGACCTGTCCGGATCGTTTGCATCGAGGATCGGTTGGATATCGCGTTCGACCATACGCCTTGCGCTGTCCTGCACCATCACCTGTTCTTCGGTCAGCCGAAATTCCATCCTTGGTCGCTCCCTGGTATTTGTTTGTCGGCAGCTTTGTGTTTTCTTTAGCGGGCCGGCGGCACTCCCGCCGGAACGAGGATCGCGCAGCCGCGCGGAAAATCTAACGTGTCAGTGCGCCCCTGTCAGGGGGGAGGAACGGGAACGTCAATGATGGGTGACGCAGCGACCGGCGATGCGCCGGTGATGAACGTGCATGTGGAGGGTAGCGGACCGCCCTTGATCTTTCTCCATGGGGGCTATGGCTGCTGGCGCCACTGGGTGCGTAACGTGGGCCCGTTGTCCGAGCATTTCACCGTGTATGCTTTCGACCTGCCGTGCTACGGCGCTTCGGCCGCGGTGCCGAAGGAAACCTCGGCGGAGGATTTTCTGCAGATCGTCTATGACGAATTGATGCGCATTTTCCCGAACGACGAACCGTTGCGCTTCTGCGGCTTTTCCTTTGGCGGCGCGATCAGCGCGCATCTTTCCGGGCGGCTCAAGGACCGGGTAAAGGGGCTGACGCTGATCTCGCCCGGCGGCTTTCCGCCGAACGAATTCCACGGCATCCGCAACATGATGAGCTACAAGCAGGCGCGGGGCGACGAGGCGCTGCTGCGCAAGGCGATCCGACACAACCTGCTGCAGCATATGCTGTTCTATTACGATTCGGTCGATGAAGAAGCGATGGAAATCCAACGCTATTGCGTGGACCACACCCGCTTCGACAGCCGCAAGGTCAGCCGGGGCGGTGGCCTGTTCGACAGCCTGCAACAGATCACCTGCCCGTTGATGGTGCTGTGGGGCGAAAAAGACGAGTTCGACTTCCGGCCGGCCGCCACCATGATCGGACAGATCCGCGAGGCGATGCCGGAATTCGAGCTGCACCGGATTCCCAAGGCGGGGCATTGGTCGGCTTTCGAGAACGCGCCGGAGGTCAATCGGCGTTTGATCGACTTCATGAGCCGGGTCGGCTGATACGGCGGCGGCGTATTGCAGAATTAGGGAGAACCACGATGGCCTATGAAACGATCAACACCGCCAAAGACGGGGCGGCTTTCATCATCACCTTCAACCGCCCGAAGCGGCGCAACGCGATCAGCACCGTGGTGATGGACGAGATGATGGACGCGGCCGCCGTGGCCGAGGCGGACCCCGACATACGCGGGATTATCATCACCGGCGGCACGGAGTATTTCTCCGCCGGCGCCGATCTGAACGATGCCCAGGCGTTGAGTTCGCCCGCCGAAACGCTGGCCTATCTGAACCGCTGGCATCGGCTATGCCGGACTTTCGAGGAGCATCCCCTGGCGGTGATCGCGGCCATCGAGGGATTCTGCATGACCGGCGGCTGCGAATTCGCGCTCGCCTGTGACATGCGGGTGGGCGCCAAGGGATCGAGCTACGCCATCACCAGTGCGCGCATCGGCACGGTCGCCGGCGCGGGCGGCACGCAGCGGCTGCCGCGCATCGTCGGTCCGTCCAAGGCATTGGAGATCATGCTGGCGGCCGAGCCGGTCGAGGCGGAGGAGGCGCATCGCATCGGCCTGATCAATACGCTGGTCGAGAAGGGCGGCGCACTCGATGAGGCAAAGGCGATGGTCAAGCTCTACGAATCGCGGGCGCCGCTCAGCCACGCCTTCATAAAGCGCACGGTTTACAAAGGCATGCAGATGGATCTTAACTCGGCGCTCGATTACGAATCCTTCATCGTCTCGACGATTTACGAGACGGCCGACAGGCGCGAAGGCATCGGCGCGTTTCTGGAAAAACGCACCGCCAAATTCCAGGGCAAGTAAGACCGCTGATCATATAACCAGGAGACTCCATGACCGACCCTACCAAGGACGCGCCGCCCATTCTCGACGGCGTCACCGTGGCCGATTTCA
>CAYYBI010000369.1:0-2798 GCA_964469835.1 uncultured Rhodospirillaceae bacterium | reverse complement strand
GACGCTCCTGTTCAAGCTGGCGACGCTGGCCAGCATGATTTTGCTTCCCCTCCTGGTGTTTCAAAAAACCGCGTCGATCGGCCAGAAAGCGTTGATGGCTATGGTCTATTTCGGCATGCAACTCCTGGTTCTCGCGCTTATCACCGCGACCGGCTCAAGCGTCTTCTCGACATTGACGGTCGGCGCAGACCCAGATTGGGAATCCAGTTTGGACGTTACGATCGGCGCGATTGTTTTTCTCGGCCTCGTGTTCGGTTCCGGGCGGCTCGCGCATAGTCTCATTGTTGGCGGAATCTTGTCCGGCGGCACGCTTCTCGCGGCACCCGCCGGTGCCCTCGCGATCGGCGGCAGGAGTGCGGCAGGCCATCTGAGTGGACCGGCGAAGGCTGGGGCGTCCGCCGCGGTACGGGCCGTCCAGGCTGGTGCCCGCGCCAGCGTAGCGGCCATCAGAAAACGGTGAAGGCGCCACTGCAAATGACCAACCGGAGGTGACCTACGAATGCTGATGAGTCTCAAACATTGGGGTGGGGTAAAGCCCACCTGGCCTGTCCCGGCGATCGATACGCCATTCGCCAAGGCGGCGGCGATCGTTGATCGCCGTGACGGCCATGCGCGGTTGCTGGCGTATTACGCATGGCTGGTCAACGCCGTTCTTTTGTGTGCGTGCTTCGGCCTCGGTCTCGGCTGGTATAGCCAGACGCAGAAATCAATGGTCGAAGCCTTTTACGTGCCGATCAACGAGCTTGGTCAACCAGCCGAAGTGATCCCGGCGAAAAGGGAATTTACGCTGAGCGATGCCGTGATGGCCGCGTTTCTAAAGCGGTTCGTCGAGGAGACGTTCGCCAAGTCGAAAGATCCCGTCGTCAACGGACAGCGCCAACAGTTCATGCGCTCCAGCGTTATCGGCGTGGCGCGACAGACAATGATGGATTGGTCCAAAACGGCCGATCTCGACAAAAACGTCGGGATCGACAAACGCACTTCGCGCTTTATCACGGCGAAACAAACCGCCAACCCGATGACCTGGAACGTCATTTGGGAAGAAACTTTTTGGGAGGAGGGGACCCGCATCCGTAGCCGACGGGTCAACGGTGATTTTACCTTCGAGCAAATCCCGCCACGCACCACGGCCGCACTCGCCGCCAACCCTCTTGGCCTCTACGTAACCGACCTGCATTGGGAGGTGGAAAACCAATGAATGTCCGCGCCACGCGATTGATCGTCCCGATGATGCTGGTCGCCGGCGCCAGCGGATGTGTCCAGAAGCAGCCTCAACCAACGACTTTCGCGATGTCCGGACCTCCAGCTGTCTGCGTGACGACCGCTCCCGCGCCCGCGATCGCGCCGCCAGGCGAAACACGCAAACTGGTTCCGGGGAAGCCAAAGAAAATCAGAGGCAAGCGCACCGCAACGGCGCGAACCGTCAATGCGGTCACGGTATACCCATACCAAGAGGGGGTGATTTATAAGGTCGCGACGACGCCAGGCTTTTTCACCAGCGTTCATCTTCAGCCTGGCGAAAAGGTCATTGGAAAGATGCTCGGCAATCCAGATCCCGTGGACTGGATGGTGAACGAGACGGCGGCCGGGCCACAAGGCTCGCGTATGCCGATCGTGACGGTCAAGCCTGGCACGGCGGGCATCAGCACGAACCTCCTCATAACGACGAACTTTCGGACCTATCAGATCGACCTCAAATCTTATGCCAAGCGGGCGATGGATAGCGTCAAATGGACCTATCCAAATGGCGGCTTCATCGCCTCGTCCGGTAAATCCAATACAAACGTCTCCCAAGACGGGATTGTTTTGCAGGCGGCGTTTGATCCGATGTCGATCAATCGCGGCTATACCATCGAGGTCGTTCGCGGCGATCGGCCGACGTGGACGCCCGTCGCCGCCTACGATGTCGGCACCAAGACATATGTCGAGTTTCCGGCCAACATCGGGCAGATCCCGGCGCCACCGCTGTTCGTCATCAATGAGGGCGGGCTCGCCTCACCCGTCACCTTCCGGCCGCGCGGCCGCTTTTACGAAATCGATCAGGTTTTCTCGCGGGCCGAACTGCGGATGGCAAACACCAACGGCGAGACGATCGTGCGGATCGAGAGGCAGATATAATGGCCGATCTGTTCGGCGACACCACTCCGTCGGCTAAACCCGTCCGCGTCAATCTGAAAGCCGTCATCGGCGCCGGTGTCGCCGGCGCGCTTCTGGTTGGCGGAATGATCTACTACACCCAGTTCCATAGCGAAAAGCAGCGGGCCGTCGCCAAGAGGGAAAAATCCACTGTCTCGACGAAGCCGCAACAGATGGCTGGTTTTTTCCCAGCGGACTATTCGGGAGACCGGTCCGCCGAGCCCGCACCCGCAAAACAACCCGCGCCGCCGGCGTCGACCACAACGGCTCCTCCGCCAGCGCCGGCGATCGCGCCCGCGCATACAATCACCACTCCTCCGCAACCGCCGAAGCCGATGGCGCCGATGTTCGTCAACGGCAAAGACCCGGCAATCGCCGCGCTCGCGCAGGAAGAGGGCGGCAATGCCGGAGGACGGCGATTGTCGCGGGAACCGTCGCTCGGCGACTATCGTCCCGGAACCAGTGACGGCGACGGCAACAGGTTGCCTCCAGACGCGCGCCAGGGCCTCGCAGCCCAAAAGGCCGCCTGGCTGACAAACGCCGGAAACGCTGGCCAGGACGTCGTCACAGCGCCGTTCCGGCCGCCGCTGTCAAAATATCAGATCCAGGCCGGGGTGATCATCCACGCCGCGCTGTTGACGGCCGTGAACACCGACCTGCCT